>NZ_JAMYLP010000035.1:0-55342 GCF_040318085.1 Mesorhizobium sp. M1322 | reverse complement strand
CCCGGGGTCCCCCGCCCCCCGGCGGGGGGGCGCTCCCCCCCCCCCCCCCCCGCGGCTGGGTCAGGGTCGTGCGGGGGGGTCTATCGGGGCCCGGCGCCCGCCCCCACGCTGTTCGTTCTGGAGGTCAACAGCATGCCCGCCTGGGCCGGGCTTCAATCGGTCGTCGCGGTGAACATCGCCGATGCGATTGCCGATGCCCTGCTGAAGTTTCTGGCTGATCGCACCGAGGCCGCGGCGGCGCGACCCTACCGCCTCACCGCGCCGGCGAATTCGTGACGAGCCGGTAGCATGGCGCTTTCGCGAGAACGCCTCCGGGCCGCCTACAAGGACGCCTGCCGGATGGAGATCGAGGCGCTGAAACCGGGCAACGTCCATCTGTTCGCCGACGGGCACGGCATGTCCGCCGCCCAGTTCATGATGAGCGCAGAGGTTTCGTCCGGGCCGCTGACCGATCCGCGCCTGCCGGTCGGGCAGCGCATGCTGGAAGCGGTCCGCGCGACATGCCTGGCGGTCGCGACCAATACCAATCTCGGTATCATCCTTCTGGCAGGGCCTCTGCTATGCGCCGCCGAAATGGCGGGCGCCCGACCCCATGACAATCGGCTGCACGACAATCTTGACGCGGTACTGCGCGCGATGAGCATGGATGATACCAGGGCGGTGTTCGCGGCGATCGTCGCGGCCGCGCCGGGCGGCCTCGGAGAGGCCGCGAACGATGTGCGGCAGGAGCCGAAGGTTCATCTGCTCGAAGCCATGCGGGAAGCGGCCAACCGCGACATGATCGCCCGCCAGTATGTTACCTGTTTCGACGACGTATTCGGCGTCGGGCTTGCGGCTCTGAAAGCGGCGTTGGCACGCGGGGAAGGCGGCATGTGGCCGACGGTATTCGCCTATATGGCGTTTCTCGCAGGGTTCCCCGACAGTCATGTGGTGCGCAACCATGGAGCTGAAGCCGCAAATCAGGCGCGGCAAGAAGCCCTTGCCGTTGAGGCAGCGCTGCATGCCAATGGCGACGAGGCGTCACGCATTCGTCTGCTGATAGAGCTCGACCGCCGGCTGAAGGCCGACAACGTCAACCCCGGCACCTCGGCCGACCTGACCGTGGCTACTCTTTTAGTCCACACCCTCGGCGTTCAGCTTGCATAATCCCAACGTTGGTGGTTGACTTTCAAGAGCGGAAGCTGGGCTTCCGCGGCTATCCAGCCAACCGGTCCGGATGTCCGGGCGCTGCCAACAAGGATAGCTGTCCATCGAGCGCTCGCTCGGTTTGCGGCGTCTTTGGACACCATAACTGTGTCTTGGAGGAAATTGGCATGGCAAAAATCTCGAAAGTAATGGTCGGTGAATCGCTGGTAGGAGACGGCAACGAAGTGGCGCATGTCGACCTGCTTATCGGCCCACGGGGGAGCGCAGTCGAAACAGCATTTTGCAACGCGCTTACCAACAACAAGGACGGTTTTACCTCCCTTTTGGCGGTGATCGCGCCCAATCTTCAGTGCAAGCCCAACACCGTGATGTTCAACAAGGTCACGATCAAGGGCGCCAAGCAGGCCGTGCAGATGTTCGGCCCGGCCCAGCATGCGGTCGCAAAGGCGGTGCAGGACAGCGTCGCCGAGGGGATCATTCCTGCCAGCGAGGCGGACGATCTGTTCATCTGCGTCGGCGTTTTCATCCACTGGGACGCGGCGGACGACGCCAAGATCCAGAAGTACAATTACGAAGCGACAAAGGAAGCCATCCAACGCGCCGTCTCGGGAACGCCGACAGCCGCCGAAGCCACGGATAAGCGGGACCAGGTGAAGCATCCGTTCGCGGCTTAGACAAGAGACAGCCCCGCACAGGCAAAACCCTCCGCTGAGCCGGATGGTCTGTTGCGCCGCCTGAAAAAACTTCTGGGCCTATAGAGCATTGGACCCCAAAACCTGCCCTCGGAATCGACCCGAGGGTTGGGAACCGGTTTTGGGAAATCCGATGCTCCAGCAATGAGATAGAGCGGCGAGACGATCGACTTGAGAGTCCGCCGCTCTATCAGGCTCAGTTTCAGAGGCCGAAGTTCGAGATTACGCGAATGTCAGGCGCCAAGCGTTGCGAGGTGCTTCGGCGTGAGCGTGCCGTCATGCAGCGAAGTTGCGACCAGCGCAGCAGTGATACCAAGTGACGAAAGGGCGCGAATGTCGGCCTCGTTGCGCACCCCGCCGGCCGCGATCACGGAGCGGCTTCCAGCCTTCGCCTTGATCGCCTCCAGCCGCCTAAAATCGGGACCGGAGGCGGAGCCGACCTTTGCCAATGTCATGACGATCACCTTTTGCGGCCAAAGCTCCGGCTCGTCGAGAAATGATGGCGGACCGCGAAACCCGTCGTCAAAGAAATCCAGCGACAGGATAAGGTCGGGATGATCGCAAAAACGCCGGAACAGCGCGTCGTCTTGCTGCGATTCGGAACCCAGGACCGGGTAAAGCCAGGGCTCGGCAAATGCTGCCGCAAGGGTTTTCTCGTCGGCGATGCCGGCATCGACCCAAAGCTCGGGCGGCTCCGCCATCGCCTTCAGCCGGGCAAGCGCGCCGCTGTTTGGCGTTCCGCCTTCGATGGCATCGAGGTCGGCGATATAGAAGGTCGGAAAAGGGTAAAGCCCGCGCAGGCCCTCAGCGACCGCGACGGCATCGGAACTTTGGCTGAGCGGCGTGACGATCGGCCGGTAGCGATCGCGTTTTCCCTTTTGGGCGCGGACCACTTCGCCGCCTTTCAGGTCGAGAACCGGAATGATACGCAACGCTTTTCTCGCTGACCAACTGCCCTGTCCAACTGTGATGAAAGCTTGAAGTGTGGAAAAAAGAAAGAGCATCGTTGCCGGCTTCGATATTGGCGGCGCGCATCTGAAGGTGACGCGTGCAGAAGACGGCCGCATCGTCGAGGCAGTAACGATTGCCACGCCGCTTTGGCTCGGACTCGACAAGCTGGCCTCGGCATTCGAGGAAGCGGCGCCGATTTATGCGGGCGCCGATCTCAACGCATTCACCATGACCGGCGAACTGGCTGACATCTTTCCGTCCCGCGATGCCGGCGTCGCAGCCCTGCTGGATGAAATTTCAAGCCGTTTCCCAGGCGAAAAACTGATCTATGCCGGGCCGTTCGGCTTTGTCGGGGTCGAGCAGGCAGCGCAGCTGAGCACCGATGTCGCCTCCGCCAACTGGCACGCGACAGCCTCGCTGGTGGCCAAACGCGCCGGCGATGCCCTGTTCGTCGATATGGGCTCCACCACCACCGACATTATCGCCGTCAAAAATGGCTCCGTCGCCAATGACGGCTACACCGATGCCGGACGGCTGCTGACCGGCGAACTGGTCTATACCGGCTTCACCAGGACGTTCCTGTTCGGTGTGGCCTCGTCGGCCCCGGTCCGTGGCAGGCTGACACCGCTTATGAACGAATATTTCGCCTCGATCGCCGACGCGCACCGGATCCTGGGGGTGCTCGACGAGAAGGACGACAGGCACGCCACCGCCGACGGCAAGGAAAAGACGATCGACGGTTCGACCGCGCGGCTGGCGCGCATGATCGGCCGCGACGCCGCCGACCTGACGCTGCCCGAATGGCGTGAAGTCGCGCGCTGGTTCAGCGAGCAGCAGTTGCGCAAGATCCACGATGCAGCATCCCTGGTTGCCGGCCCCCTTGCCCAGGACGCGCCGATCGTCGGCGCCGGAACCGGCCGCTGGCAGATCAGGCGGCTGGCCGAACGCATGGAACGCCGCTTCGTCGATTTTGCCGAGATCATCCCCGCAGATGACGCCGTTCGCGGCGAAGCGAGCAGCGTGGCACCTGCATCAGCGGTGGCGCTGTTGGCGGGATCTCAATTGTAGGCGCTATATCATGGCCATCCGATCAATCGGGGAGATGAGATATTGCTCCCGGTTTGAAAGATCTCGACCCGTACCAGCGCATCAAAAATCGGACCGCGCGCAAGGTCGCAACAGGGTGGATTACTGACATTCATTTGTACCGTTCGAACGAGACGAGAGCACCATAACACGAAGCTGGCCCGGTCACCTGAGACTTGGCCTTTTGCGTCAGATTGGTAAGAGGACGTAGTGGTTCCGCTTGCTTAGTTAGGCGATTTTCTTCTCGAAGTACCTTGTTACCTGGTCCACAAGCCACTCGTATCGCTCATCCAAATATGGCCAAACGTAGTCATCTTTGGCCTCGTGTTCGGCGTGAGTGATCCGAAACCGAGCTTGGTCGTAGGCCTCCGGGGATTCGGAACGCAGCCGCCGCAGCAACCGCTCGAGTGCCGCGTCCAAGGTTGGGCGGGTCGCCGGCTCGCTGCGAAGGCATTCGCGTACAAAGCCGTCCATGTCAGAATCGGCGAGGGGAGTGGCCGGAACCATGCCGGTCTCTCTCCAGCGCTTCCACATGCGATCATCCTGCCAGCGCTGGATCACATGCGGTTCCTCGTCGCGCCAAGGCCGCGACGGTTCACCTATCGGATGCCTGCCATAGCTGAGAAGCTCATAGGTCATCACACCAATGGACCAGACGGTCGTGTGTTGTCCCAATGGCTTTTTGTCCCACTGCTCGACGGCCATATAGGGCCTCGTGCCTCGGAATATCCCTTTCTCCGCCGCGAGGTTCGCGCTTCCAAAATCTGCAATCTTCGGAATTCGGAACACATCCACTTCGGGCACATCGCGGAAGGCCTGTCGGAGATCGCGCACGAAAATGTTTTCAGGTTTGAAATCCTGATGAGCAACCAAGCCCGTTCGATGGCAGTGCATCATGCCGGCGGTAATGTAGGCGAGCATGGAAAGACGGCCTGTAACGGTGAAGGACGGATCCTCGATGAGTTGCGATAGGTCGCCATCCCAGAGACGGAACCAGGCGACAGGCGCATCCAATATGAAGTCGAAATCAAACGGCCAATGCACGAACTGTTGGTAGAAAAGGCGTCGTTGAATCTTCATCTCACGCAGGAAGCGCTGCGCCGCTTCCAAAGGATCGACGCTACGTGACGTCTTCGGAACCTTCGCACAAATGTGTGACGGATAGGTCTGAGGGGAATATCTGAACACATAGATGTTGCCCGAGTAACCGCCGCACCTGCGGACAAACTCGCCGCGGTCCCGCTGCCCCGTCAGCAAGAGTGTACGAAGATTCTCATCGTCAAGTTCGTGGAAAGATAATTCATCCATTATGAGCTCTTCTGAGAACAGCGAGTGATTTGATCAGCGTGCCGTCACCGTACCGATGTTTGCAAACTAATCTGCAGGGTCAGTTCTCAATGCGGACAATCTCAGTGACCGCAGCCGATTGTTCGCGTTCCTCCTGAGAGAGCTCGGCCGGCTCAGCTCAACTTCCGAACAAGCGGCCAAGGAAGCCAATTCCAGCGGCCTTTTTCATGGCAGCCTTAGTCTCGGCATTCGCGTGGCACGCGAGAGCCCAATTCAAAATTAGCAAATTAAAGATGGTGAACGCCTCATCAGGCGTAATCAAGACGCCGTGCCGCTTTTCGAGAAAACCCTTAGTGACATCGACAATCTCTGGGAACTTAAACCCCAAGTCGGCCGAGAAAAACTGCTTCTGTTCGGGCTGCGGCATCGCGACGAAGAAGTCTACCAAATCTAATACCGGCGCAGCTAATTCTTCGCGCAATTCTGCGCGTAGGCCCAGCAGTGCAGCCCTGCACTGGTATAAATCTTGCTCGTTCACATGGTGAAGAACGAGTTCGGCCACACGTCTGCCCGAGAACTGCCGTGCCATCCCCTCCAAGTCAACCATTGGCGTCGTCCTCTCAAAATTGTCCAAGCGCAGCTTACTTTAGAAAGGAGAGGTCGGCCACAGCCGGGAAGGTCCGAATAGGGTCGAGAGCAGTCGTTTGTCGTGAAGTCAAACGTGAATAGAATGAGTTGCGTTTTCAGTGACCCATGCGGTCCGGTCTTTTGCTTTGTACGATCAAGGGACCCGAGGAGGGAGCGTTCGCGATGTTAGGCTTAAGACACGGCGAGAACACACTGGTCGATTACGATCCGCCCTGGGAAACCGACTTCGCTGCGGAGCGAGATCGGATCGCGGCAGCCCTGGGAAAACTGCCAAGAGTATCGAGCATTATGGGTCGACAGCAGTCGTCGGAATGCGCGCAAAGCCGATAATCGATATTCTCGTTGCAGTCTGCCCGCTGTCGGATTGGAAGCTGTGCTGTGAACCACTGATCAAACTTGGTTATGACTATGCCGAACACGCTGGCGTCCCGGGCCACTACATATTCGGGAAAGGTCGAGATGCGACCGAACGAACCCATCTGGTGCATGTCGTAGAATACGAAGGAGAGTCCTGGCGCTCCAATTTGGCTCTGCGCGACGCCTTGCGCCGCGATGCGACCCTGCGCCAAGCGTACGTTGAGGTGAAAGAGGCTGCCATAGCTGAAGCACCGGTCGGTCGCGCAAGATACAATGACCTCAAGCGGGACTTCATAGATGCAGCCAAGGCAACACTGAATCTGTAATCCTAGCGGCAGTTTTGGTTCTAAACTTTGCCGTTCCTGAAAGCCGCAGAAGCGCTCGATCCCACTCCCTACTACGTCTGTTAGGATGGCTGGTCATAGGGATAGGTCAATAAGACTGTCTCAAAGGTAACAAAACCGCGTCTCCGAAAATTCAAACTGAGACACTGGGCGCCATATCTCGTTCAGCCCCGCGCATCCTCGCCGCTGGCATCCTCGGCTGAAAGGTGATCGCCGACGCGCTGCATCAGCCAGCCCCAGGCTTCCTTTTCGCCCTCGCCTGCGGTCTTTTCGACGGCAATGGAAAGATAGGCGATTTCCGCCTCGATCTTGTCGCGCGGCAGCATGCCGAGCCGGCTGACCAATATGGCCAGCTCCAGCACCGCCGCCTTGGCGCGGTTGAGGCCGGTGAACGGCGCATGCGTTTCCTCCCGCACCACGCGGCAGAAGTGGCGAGGCCGCATAGCGTCGTCATCGACACTTTGGACTTCGAGGACAGAATGCGCGAGCGCCGCCTCGAGCCGCGGCACCGAACACCCGTCGACCGCAACGGTTGGCCAATCCTTGCGCCCGGTCAGGCAGCCGGCAAAGATACGCACGTCATCGGTGTAATTGGCGATGGCGAACGGCACTTCGGCGAGATTGTCGAGCGTGATCGATGGCCGGAACGGCGCAATGATCCAGCCGTCCTTCTCGGCGATGATGCCGATCGGCGCGATGTGGACATCCCCGGTCTTGTTGACGGTGGTGATGATCGATTCGCGAATGTAGGGCATGGTTTAGCGCTCTTTCTTCGCGCGAAGCGTGTGGCCCGCTTCCGCGAGACGGGTGCGGTCGGTTTCGGGAGCCGGCGCAGCAACGCCCCATGCGAGCGGCTCGTCCTGCACATAGCGCTTGCCGAGTCGCCACGCGATCTCGGCCTTCATCAGTTCCGCGCCGAGATAGAACGCGTGTGCGCCATCCGCCTCAACGCCAAGCCCGGTAAAGAGTTCAAACGCATCCGTGGCAACCGCATGCCCCTTGCCGTTGAAAACATGGATGCCGTCCTCGGCAGTCATGATGCGGAAGTTGGTGTCGCGCACCTCGGCCGCGAGTGCTGCGACATCCTCGGTCGAGGCCGTGAACGGCTTGCGGTCGTGAACCTGCAGCAGCCCTGGATGGTAACTCCGCGGCAGCGCACCGTCCTTCTTCGCGGCAAACAGGATTCGGCGGGCAATATCGTGCTCCTCGATCGTTCGCAGCGTGTGCGGGCTGACATGCACGGCAAGCACGTTTTTGATCTGAAGTTCCGAGCAGAGCCCGGCCAGAACCGCGGTAACGCCGGAACTGTCGGCGTCGGTCAATTCGGTGAGATTGCCGGTGCCCATCAGCAGTTCGACGTCGGGCCAGCGCCGCCGCGCCTCGATGAAGCGCGCAAGTGACGCCGCAAAGCCGAAATGGATCGGGTCGAGCACGGGATCGGCGATGAAAGCGACGCCGGCCTTTTGCGCCGCTTCGATGGCCCGCCCGAGCGAATCCAGGTCGCCGGGCGTAGACGGGATCAGCACTGGTACAGCCTTGTGGTCGAAGGCCAGCGGCAGCGTGTTCTCATCGAGGCTGAGAAGATAGTCCGCACCGGCGCGTGCGCCGATCGACAGTTCGTCCGTGCTGGCGGAATCGACGCTGATCAGAAACCCCCGTGCCTTCAGTTCGCGCACCGCCTCTTCCAGCAACGGAAACGGCGTTTCCGGCAGGCAGCCGAGATCGATGACGTCGGCGCCGGCCGCAGCCAGCGTCCGTGCCCTCGCCACCAGCGCCTCGATCGACAGCATCGGCGCATCGACGATTTCGGCGAAGATGCGCATGTCGTGACGCGAAAGGTCAGGCGGCTCGCCCGTCCGGCCGAGAAAGGCCGGCAGATCGGCGATCTCGTCAGGACCACGTACGAAGTGCACGCCGAAATGGTTCGACAGATGCTCGAGGTCCCCGCGATAGCGGCCGGGCAGGATGACGCGGTCGATGGCGCCTGTCAGGCTGAGCCGCCGCTTGATGATGTCTTCGCTCATCAGCGCGGCGACCTTGACGCCGATGTCGATGATCTCCCACGCAAATTCGGTTTCGCCCAGTCCGGCCAGCAGCCTTTCCAGCCGGACCTTGGCCAGATGGCCGGTAAGAAAGACCAGCCGCTCAGCCATGGCTTGCGAGTTCGGCGTGGCGCCGTCTGACCGAGGCTTCGAGATCGGCAAGCGACTCGACCACCTGGGTCCGCTCAAAACTCTTCAGCTGGCTGGTATTCTCCAGGTCGATCCTGCGCGGATAGACCTTGACCAGCCCGTGCGGCGCCATGGTTTCGAGTTCCGGCGCGGTGTCGCAAGCAAAGACGATAGCCGGCACCCGGCATTTTCCGGCCTGGGCAAAGACATTGGTGGCGAGCGTGTCGGAAATGCCGTGCACGCATTTGGCGACCGTGTTGGAACTGGCCGGCGCCACCACGACCGTATGATAGACGCCGTGATAGAATTCGCCGACCGGGATCGCGCTCGCCGTCTTGTCATGCAGCACGCGCGTCGTCTCCGGGAAATCGAGTCTGAGCTTGTACATGCGCAGCACTTCGTTGGCGGCTTTCGACACAAAGACATCGCAATGCTCTAGCTGGTGAATGAGTGCGAAGCTCTCCGTAAAAAAATGACCGGAACCGGTCAAAACCCATGCCCAGCGCGGCGTATGCAGCGTCGCCATCGCCTACCCTGCTTTTCTTGCCGACCGGATCGGAGCCGCGACCCGGATGCCGGGCAGACTGCCCGACGCGAGCAGCACCCCTGCTTCGGCTGCATCTTTCGGACCGGCGAGATGGAAATCGACACCGTCGGGCAGCATGGCGGCGAAACCGGCGTCGACGATGCCTCTGACTGCCAGGCTGTCGATCGTGTCGCTGCCGAGGAAGGCGCCGGTCTGCTTGATCAGCAGCAGCGCATTCGCGCCGAGCTTGCCGGCAAGCCAGGCGGCAAGGGAATCGGAGGTAATGTCCCAGGACGCCGGAATGTCCGGCGCCGACAGGGCCAAGGACGACGGCAGCCACACCGGCACCTTCCCCGCGTCCAACGTCCGCAGCATTTCTTCCAGCGACCGTGCCGGCGCCAGCCTTTCGTCACGATCGAGGATGACCTGGGCGAACTGCTCCATGGCGAGGATCGCCATGGCGTGGGCAGCGGTATCGGAAAAATCCATGCGGAACTGAGTCTCACGCACTTGGTCGGCGAAGCGCCCGCCGCCGGGCACGATGACGATCGGCAGCTTGGAACCCGCCAGCGCCGCGATCCAGCTTTCCATTTCCGCCGCATGGACCGTGCTGCCGCCAAGCTTGACGACCGCTGGCTTGACGGCGGCTCGCCTCACGACCTCCGGCCTTTCCTGTCGCGGCTGGGAAGCAGCGCTTTGCTCTTTTCGGCCGGCAGGGCCGGAGGCAACGCCGCGGCCTGCCGCTTGGCGCTTGCGTTCGATCTCGACGCCGACGCCGCCTGGGCCGAGTTCGAGTTTTTCCACCCTTACCGTGACGCGCACGACACGCGGGTTCTCCAGAATGTAGGTCGCCACCTGCTCGGCCAAGGCCTCGCTAAGCTGGATGTGGCCCCGCGCGACGATGGTGCGAATGCCATCCATGATGATGTCGTAGGAGAACACATGGCGCATGTCTTCGGGATGGTCGGTGACTTGCAGCACGTCGGCGGTCACGTCGAAACGCACCTTCTGTGTGTGGCCGTGCTCGAAACTGTAAGCGCCGATCTGGACCGGCAGGACAAAGTCCCGCACGAATATCTTGTCGGTGCCGAGTGTCGGGTCGGTGCCCGGCGAATAGCCCCTCGCCGCCAGCAGGCGGTAGTCGACGCTCGACGCGCCGCCGGCCCGGGATGCTTCCGGGACCAGCTCCCGGATCTGCGAAAGCGCCTCGGCACTGATCGAACCGACGCGGCCGGACTGGCCGCACAGCGCCCCGCGAAAGCCGAGAAAATCGGGAGCGAATGGCAACAGGCGCGGAATGTCGGGCGCTTCCAGCGATCCGCTCAGGCCGACCATAAGACCGAGCGATTTCGTTCGATCGATGAACCCCGGGATACGCTCGGGCGGCAGATGGTCGAGCAGCCGCCCGTTTGCCTTGATCGCAGTGTCGACCATGGCGCCATGGAAGCGATGTTTGGCAAGCATCGGCAGAAGCTCGAAATCCGGCGCCAGATCGGCGAAAAGCACGGCGATCAGCTTCGTTCGCGCGGCGAGCGGCGCGAGCGCCTCCGCACAAGCGGCGGCATTTGCCGACGGAAAAAAGCCTATCTTGACGTAATCGACGCCGGTCGCAGCGATCTCTTCGGCCTTGGCGCGGATCGTCTCCGGTTCCATCGGCAGGTCGCCGCAGACCGCGCTGACCGGCGCCCGGCCGGCGATGAACGAAATCGTCCGGCGGATGGTTTCAGTGGATACCGCGCCCAGCGCTCCCGCCTTCGGGTCCTTCAGGTCGACAATGTCGACGCCGCCTGAAAGCGCGATCTCCGCTTCTTCGACGCCGGTGACACTGGCCAGCATTCTGGTCATTGCAGGACTTTCTTCGGCATGAGGGACAGGACGTTCTCGGGCCCGAATACCGACATCCGCTCGGTTGTCATTCCGGCCAGCAGGCATGCCACCAAAGCAGACGCGAGAAGTCCACTTTCAGGGTTTGATAAATTTTGCCGCTCAGCTAAGCTCATGATGGGCACCTTGACTTCGCGCCGGTCGGACAACAATCGGACTTTAGCGCAAGAACGGGTAATTTTATCGATGACGAGCGCGGTGCCGGGCACTCTCGCGGCCTTTTTGTGCTTTTTTTCCCTGACCGTCAACGTTCCGGGGGCGCTGGCCCAGGAAGCGACGGACGGGCAACCGGCTGCAGCGGCCAAGCCGGAAAAAAAGCTAACCGAAATCAAGATAGGCTATTTGCGCGCCTATGCGCCGCAGCTGGCCCTGTCGGTTCTCGACGTCCCGCCGCGCGATGAAGGCGTTGCCGGCGGCAATGTGGCGATTGCCGACAACAACACGACCGGCAGCTTCCTCGGCCAGAAATTCAGCCTCGACGTGACCGAGGTAAAGCCGGACGCGGATGTCGTTCCCGCCTTCCAGGACATGATCGCCAGAGGCAACCGCTATGTGGTCGCAGACGTCTCGGCCAGGCAATTGCTGTCGATCGCCGATCTTGCCCGCGACAACGGCGTTTTGATCTTCAATGCCGGCGCCACCGACGACAGTCTTCGCGAGGAGCAATGCCGCGCCAACGTCTTCCACACCATCCCGACGCGCAGCATGCTGGCCGACGGGCTGGCGCAATATCTCATCTGGAAGCAATGGCGGCGCTGGGTGCTGATCTACGGCTCGCACGAGCGCGACCAGCTTTTTGCCGAGGCGCTGCGCCGGGCGGCGACGCGCTTCGGCGGCGAGATCGTCGGCGAAAAGCTGTTCGAGGATACCGGCACGGCACGGCGGACCGATTCCGGCGTCGTCCAGATCCAGCGGCAGATGCCGGTCTTCACCCAGGACCTGCCGGAGCACGACGTGTTGCTGGTCGCCGACGAAAGCGAGGTGTTCGGCACCTATGTTCCGTTCCGCACCTGGACTCCGCGGCCGGTCGCCGGCACCGCCGGCCTCACCCCGTCGGCCTGGCATCCGGCCAGCGAGCAATGGGGCGGCACCCAGATTCAGAACCGCTTCGCCAAGGCAAACGGCCGCCGCATGATGTCGAAGGACATGGCGGCATGGACGGCGGTGCGCATCCTCGGCGAGGCGGCGACCCGCACGCAGGGTGCCGACCCGCGCAAGATGGCCGACTTCATCCGCTCCGACGATTTTTCGATCGCCGCCTTCAAGGGACAGAAACTGACCTTCCGCAAGTGGAACCAGCAGTTGCGGCAGCCGATTTTCCTGGGCGACGGCCGATCGGTCGTCTCGACATCGCCGCAGGAAGGTTTTTTGCACCAGGTTTCCGAGCTCGATACGCTCGGGGTCGATGAGCCGGAAACAAAATGCGTGCTTGAGTAGAAAAGATCGGGAGGAATTTCAGTGCAGAGACGAGCTTGCGCACTCGCTATAGTTGCGACCGGCTTCATGGCCGACCCGGCGTCGGCCTACATGGCCTATGTCTCCAACGAAAAAGACAACACGATGTCCGTCGTCGATACCACGACGATGCAGGTGGTGAAGACCGTCAATGTCGGACAGCGTCCGCGCGGCATCACCATCTCGCATGACGGCAAGCACATTTATCTCTGCGCCAGCGACGACGATTCGATCGAGGTGATCGACACGGCGTCGCTGGAGATCGCCGATACCTTGCCGTCCGGGCCTGACCCGGAGCTCTTCGTGCTCTCGCCTGACGGCAAGACGCTTTATGTCGCCAATGAGGACGACAACCTCGTCACCGTCATCGACATAGAGGGCAAGAAGGTGCTGGCCGAGATCCCGGTCGGCGTCGAGCCGGAAGGCATGGGCGTCAGCCCGGACGGAAAGACCATGATCAACACGTCGGAAACGACGAACATGGCGCATTTCATCGATACGTCGACCCACGAGATCACCGACAACGTGCTGGTGGATGCGCGCCCGCGCTTCGTCGAGTTCACGCCTGACGGCAAGCAGGCCTGGGTGAGCGCCGAGATCGGTGGCACTGTTTCGGTGATCGACAATCAAACGCGCGAAGTTGTCCAGAAGATTACCTTCGAGATATCAGGCCTGAGGGCCGAATCCATCCAGCCGGTTGGTGTGCGCATCACCGCCGACGGCAAAAAAGCCTATGTGGCGCTCGGACCGGCCAACCGCGTCGCGGTGATCAACACGCAGACATACGAGGTCGAGAAATACGTGCTGGTCGGCCAGCGCGTCTGGCAGCTTGCTTTCACCCCGGACCAGAAAACCATCATCTCGACCAACGGCGTGTCGAACGACATCACCTTCATCGACGTGGAGACCGACGAGCCGGTGCAGTCGGTGACCGTCGGCCAGCTGCCGTGGGGCGTTGTCGTCTCGCCCAATTGAATCAAACAGATAAAAAAATCGCACAAAGGTAGGAAATCATGCGGAAATTTCGGGCAGTCGCTTTCATTGTGCTGGCAGGCATGGCACTCACGCTGGGTCAGGTCTGGGCGCAGGACAATGACGACGACGCAGCCGCCGGCGCGGCCACCAAAACGGACGCCAGTCCCGAAGCCGAAAAGGCAACCCGGGCCAGCAAGGACGTGCCGGAACTTATCCTCGGCAGCAAGGAAGACCAGTTCACCGCCAATCAGAAGGACTTCCAGCTGATCGCCGGCCAGGGCTATCGCTGGAAGATCACCGCGGCGGGCGGGCTGGAGTACAAATTCCATACCGACCTGTTCCGCAATGTGTGGAACAACCAGATCGTCATCAATGACCTTGAGGTGCACATGAACGGCGCACCCGCATGGCTCGAATTCGACGCCGACGGCACCATCCAGGTACAATTCACCACCGTGAGGCCCGGCATTTACACATGGTCGGTGCCCGATCTCGCCGACAGGGGCATGAAAGGCACGATCACGATCAAGTAGGATCACCGGAAAGCAGGACCTGCGCGATCGGGCCCGGTGCGCTAGACTCCTGGTGCGCTTAGGTGCGCTAGACTATCGTCGACGACAAGGAGCCAGCCGGCGTGCAGCATGTGAGGACAAGCGGACCAGGAGATGAGGCGGCGGCGCTCGATGTCGCCGGCGTCAGCCATTCCTATGGTCCGAAGCGGGCGCTCAACGACGTCTCATTCTCGATCGCGCCGGCGACTTTCACCGTTCTTCTCGGCCTCAACGGCGCCGGCAAGACAACTCTGTTCTCGCTGATCAGCCATCTTTACGACACGCGCCGCGGATCGATCCGCATCTTCGGCCATGACGTCAGCCGCGCATCGGGCGAGGCGCTCAGGCGTGTCGGCATCGTGTTCCAGGCACGCACGCTCGACCTCGATCTCAGCGTCCACCAGAACCTCTCCTACCATGCGTCGCTGCATGGCATCGGCGGACGCGAGGCCCGGCAGCGTATTGCCGCGCTGCTCGATACGGTCGACATGCAGGGCCGGCAGCATGACAAGGCACGCAGTCTTTCCGGCGGCCAGATGCGGCGCATCGAGATCGCCAGGGCGCTGCTCCACCGCCCTTCCCTGCTGCTGCTCGACGAGGCGACCGTCGGTCTCGACATTCAGTCGCGCGCAGGCATTCTCGCCACCATCCGCAAGCTTGTCGAAACCGAGGGCATTGGCGTGCTGTGGGCGACGCACCTGATCGATGAGGTTGAAGACGGCGACCATGTCGTCGTGCTGCGGCAGGGCGAACTGGTCGCCAAGGGCAAGGTTGCCGATGTCGTCAGGACGAGCGGCACCGGTTCGATTCGCGACGCCTTTTCGAGGCTCAGCCGCATCGAGGCAGCCGGCATCGCGGAGATATCGCCATGAGCGCTCCCGCAATGCCCGAGAAAGTCGCCGGCATCATCCCGGTGAAGTTCGAAAAATTCGGCCTGCGCCATTATCTCGTCTGCCTCAAAGGCGTCGTCCTGCGGGAGTGCCTACGCTTCCTGCACCAGCGCGAGCGCTTCATATCCTCGCTGGTTCGGCCGCTCATCTGGCTGTTCATTTTTGCCGCCGGATTCCGGCAGGTGCTCGGCGTATCGATCATCCCGCCCTATAAGACCTACGTGCTCTACGAGGTCTACATCACGCCGGGCTTGTGCGGCATGATCCTGCTGTTCTCGGGCATGCAGTCTTCGCTGTCGATGGTTTATGACCGCGAGATGGGCAACATGCGCACCCTTTTGGTCAGCCCCTTCCCGCGCTGGTTCCTGCTGGTGTCGAAGATGCTCGCCGGCGTCTCCGTATCGATCGCGCAAGTCTACGCGTTCCTGATCGTTGCCTGGTTCTGGGGCGTCAAGGCGCCGCCGATCGGCTATCTCATGGTGCTGCCGGCGCTGTTCCTGGCGGGCATGATGCTTTGCGCGCTCGGCATGCTTTTGTCGTCGATGATCAAGCAGCTCGAAAATTTCGCCGGCATCATGAACTTCGTCATCTTTCCCGGCTATTTCGCCTCTCCGGCGCTCTATCCCTTGTGGCGCATCCAGGAGGCGAGCCCGCTGCTTTACAAAATCTGCCTCGCCAATCCGTTCACCTATGCCGTCGAACTGATCCGCTTCGCCTTCTATGGTCAGATTAACTGGCTGTCGCTGGGCGTCGTCGCCGGCTGCACGCTGCTGTTCCTTGCCGCCGCAATCATCGCCTACGACCCTTCGCGCGGCCTGATGACCCGCAAACAGGACACGGGAGGAAATGCCTGATGGCACGAATGACCCTTGTTCGCAGCCTGGCTGTGGTTGCCATGCTCGCGCCGGGCGTGAACGCCATGGCGGCGAACACCGATCCGGACTGGCCTTGCATACAGCGCAAGGTGCCGCAACTCTCGCTCGGCCAGATCTGGAACGGGCCGGAGCTGCCGCCAGCGGCAAAGGATTTGTCGAAGGACCCCGCCGTCTCCGCGCTGGTCGAGGAGGTGGCAGCCCGGCGAATACCGATTGCAGAAGCGCAAAAGAAGATCAAGGATTTCGCCGCCTCCTTGCCGGCCGAGCAGCTTGCGCCGAAAATGGCGATGCTGGTGCAAGGCATGTTCGATCACATGGACGCCGAGCGTTCTCACGTGATCTCAGGCATTTCCCGTTACGCCCACAAGCAGCTCGAAATGGCCGCCGCGTTGCGCAAGGAAGCGTCCGACGTCGATGCGTTGCGGGCAAAGCCCGATGCAGATCCAAATGAGATCGAACGGCGAACCGAACAGCTGAAATTCGCAACGCGAATTTTCAATGAACGCGTCCAATCACTGACTTACGTCTGTGAAGTGCCGACGATCATCGAGCAGCGGCTTTATCAATTGTCCAAGGCCGTTTCGGAAACGCTCGCCGCGAAGAAGTAGAACCTCATTCGATCTTCGCGGCGGATCTCACGATCCCCGGCCGGGCAGCACGCGCCAGCGCTGCACGAAATAACCGGGATGCGTCTCGATCCACTGGGCGACCAGCGGCTGCGCCTGCATGAAGGCGGTCCCGGGATTCATCGCCAGGCCGTCCACCATCTGTTCGCGTTGTTCACAGGTCTGCGGCACATCCGTCAGGCAGACCATCATAACCAGGGTGTAAAGCATTACCCCTTGTCCCCATCGAATCCCGAACCCCATGCCCGGGAGGTTTCAGTGATACCGACCAGTCTGCAGGGGTCGCACATACAGATCGCTTACGGGTGTGAAAGGACGTGGCCCCCGCTCTTTCGCACTGCAACATAACATATCGCTTATCTAACGCCAACGATCGCCGGGCGTTTTCCAGGACAATCGCTTCAGGTTTGCACTGCGCCAATCCAAACGGGGGGCGCGATCGCAAGTCGGGCTGCCAGGCGGCCAGAGGCAGGGTTATTAATCGCCGGCCCATCTGGTGCTCGTACCGGCCAGCTCGTCCGTCCAGCGCCGGAACAGCGCGCTGGCATTCACTCCGCCAAAGCCGAAGCCATTGGAGATCGCGTAGTCCATTCCCATCGGGCGGGCTTGGTTTGCGACGAAGTCGATCCCGTCGCCGGCTGGATCCGGCGCGCTCAAATTGAGGGTTGGCGGCGCCACCTGATCCCTGAGCGCCAGGATTGCGAAGATGGCTCCAAGCCCGCCCGCGGCTCCGAGCAGGTGTCCGGTCGCGGATTTCGTTGCGCTGACAGCGATGGCGGAATCTGCGCCGAAGAGTGTTTTGATCGCCGTGATTTCCCCGAGATCACCGACCGGCGTGGAGGTCGCGTGCGCATTGAGGTGGCGAACTTCACGCGGCGAAATGCCGGCTTGGGCAATCGCGATCGCCATGGCACGGCGCGCCCCGTCTCCGTCCTCGGGACCGGAGGTGACGTGATGAGCATCTGCCGTCGTGCCGTAGCCGACGAGCTCGGAGAGCGGTTTCGCACCGCGCGCAAGCGCGTGGCTCAATTCCTCGATGACCAGGATGCCGGCCCTTGCGCTGATCCTTCGGCGGCAGCACGGCATCCGGGTCGAAGCCAGCGTCCGGATCTTCTGCCAGCGAGGGAACCACGCCGCCAACCTTCGCTGGCAGCTCTCCCACCATGTCGTCCGGAAGCCTGCGGATGCCTGAGCGACCGGCCAGGAGCCGCGACCAGGACGCTTCGACATCGGCAGCAAGGGGCGTGATCGCTCCCATGCCTGTAACGACAATCCGTCGCATCTATTCTCCTATCAATTTGGTGCGCTGCCAGCGTTGCGCACGCCGTCTAGGCGGCGGCTGCTTCGCGAACCTGTTCGGTCGCCGCGTCCAGAAAGGCCTGGGCAAGGTCCGGGTCGTTGACGACGCGCGATAAGGTCAGCGCACCGACCATCGTCGAGAGAATGGCCATAGCCTTTCCATGGGGCTCCTCACCATTGGCCTCGGCAATGAAACGACCGAGGATTTCGAGATGCTCCTTGATCCCGGCTTCGAACGACGCTTTCACGTCGCTGCCCTGCCTGGCGGCATCCGAACCGAGCGCCACGATCGGGCAGCCGTCCATCTTTTCTCGGCGATGGTCCATACTGAGATAGAACGCGATCACCGCGCTAAGCGGATCCTCGGATTTTGCCGCAGTCGCGGCCGACCACCGCAGCGTGGCGCTCTCCATCGCCCGCTTGGACGCCTGCGCCGCCAGATCGTCCTTGGATGCGAACTGCTTGTAAAACGCGCCCTGGGTCAGCCCGGCACCCTGCATCAGGTCCTTAAGGCCGATGCCGTCAAAGCCGCGCTCCCGGAAAAGCCGGCTTGCCACATTGATCACGTTTTCGCGGTTTTCCGCAGCCTGAATGCGACTCACACGCATCGTCATCTCCCAAATTAGCTTGCGTTCGACATCTATAGCAGATATAGAGTTCGAACGCAATCCAATTTGGCTGCGCACGGGTGCCCACGACACGCCATCGAAAATTTGGAGGAGAGGTCAAATGCTTTACAGTTATTTTGTCGAGAAATCGATCCGGGAGAGCTTCGACCACGTCAACAAACATCGCTGGGATGAGGCGGTGAAAGCACTCGTGCCGCATGTCCATCACCGCGTTTCCGGCACCCACGCGCTTGGTGGTGAGCGCCACGACAAAGAAGCCGTGCGCTACTGGTTTGAGCGCCTCGGGCGCGTCCTGCCCAATCTCCACCTCACGGTCAACCACATCTGGGTGAAGGGCTGGCCGTGGCATACCACCGTGTTTGCCCAGTGGGACGGCACCGCAACGCTGCTCAACGGCGACGCGTCGTACCTCAACCGTGGTCTCCACGTGTTCACCCTGCGGTGGGGCAGAGTCTATGCACTTGAGGAATTTTACGATTCACAAGCAGCGGCCCGCGGTCTTGCCGCCCAAGCGGCAGCTGGCCTCGAAGAAGCTGTCGCCGAACCAATTGTAGGCTAGCAGAAGCGCAGTGGGCCGCGCGTCCTAACTCGCGCGACCTCCAGTGTTCGGTTCTTCGTGCGGATAGAGTTTGCCGAACAGGGGCAGGTACATCGCGCCTTTGCGCATCAGGAAATCGTGGAACGTCGCCATCGCCGGCGAGATCGCGTGATCGCTGCGCATCACCGAAAACCATTGCCGGCGGATCGGCATGCCGACGACGTCGAGGATGACCAGCCGGCCGGCTTCGGTTTCGGCGGCGATGGTGTGGGCAGAGATGAAGGCAATGCCGAGCCCGGCCATTACCGCCTGCTTGATCGTCTCGTTCGAGCCCATCTCGACGCCAAGGTCGTCGATGCGGCCAGGCACGTCGCTCAGGAATATCTCCAGCGAGATGCGCGTGCCCGAGCCGGGCTCGCGGATGAGGAAATGCTCTTCAGCGATCCGCTCCTTGGATATCTCGCGCGCCGACGCCAGCGGGTGATCGGGCGGCGCGATGATGACCAGCGGGTGATCGCCGAACACCGAGGCGCGCACCGGGACTTCCTTCGCCGGGCGTCCCATCAGCGCGATGTCGATGTCGTGGTTCTTCAGACTGTCGATCGTTTCGGCCCGGTTGCCGATGGCAAGCCGCATGTCGATGTCGGGATGTTCCTTCATGAAGCCGGCCATGAGCCGCGGCGCGAAATATTTGGCGGTGGAAACGACGCCGAGCCGCAAGCTGCCGATGCGCACGCCCTTGATCGCATCCATCTTGTCTTCGAGCAGACGAAGCCGCTCCTCGATGGCTTGCGCCGTCTCGACGAAGGCCAGACCTGCGGCAGTGGGACGCATGCCGTCCGACGTCCGGTCGAACAAGGCCAGCTGGAACTCCTCCTCGACTTGCCGCAACTGGATCGTCACCGCTGGAGGAGACAGGCCTAACACTTTGGCCGCACTGACGATTTTTCCGTGGCTGATGATTGCCTGAACGGTCTTGAATTGCTTGAGCGTGAGGTTTCTCATGCGTCATACTAAAATTTTTTTAGTACGAAAGTAAAGTTATTGAATTTTACTTATCCCGTTCCGTTTGTTCTCATTCCCCTATCCGGCCGATCCGAGGAGAGGCGGCTGGATCGGGAGGTTACGATGCCAGCGGCAACGCTCGACGCTTTTCTGAATTCCTATCTCGGCCCGCCAGACGAACTGCGCTCTGCGGTCGTCGCGACCGTCCGCCAGCTGACGCAGGCCGCCACCAAGATCCGCAACACCATCAATCAGGGGGTGCTCGGCACCGCCTTTGCCGGGTCCCGCGGCGCCAATGCCGATGGCGACATCCAGAAAGATCTCGACATCTTCGCCGACGACATCTTCCTCGACGCCATGCGCCACGCTCCAGTTGCGCTCTACGCCTCCGAGGAACTGGAGCAGCCGGTCCTGCTCGACAGGCAAGCGCCTCTCGCCATCGCCATCGATCCGCTCGACGGCTCTTCCAACATCGACACCAACGTGTCGATTGGAACGATTTTCTCGCTCCTCCCTGCAACTGGCGCGCCGGACGAAAATCCGGCCGCCTCTTTTTTGCAGGCAGGCGTGAACCAGCTGGGTGCCGGTTTCTTCATCTACGGGCCGCAGCTGGCGCTGGTTCTGTCGCTCGGCAGCGGTACGCATGTCTTCGTTCTCTCGACCAGGCTCGGCACCTTCGTCCAGGCCTACGAGAGCCGGATCATCCCGCAGCGCACCCAGGAGTTCGCCATCAACGCCGCCAACTACCGGCATTGGGACGAGGCAGTGCGGCTCTACATCGACGACTGCCTCGAAGGCACCGAAGGCCCACGAGAGAAGGAGTTCAACATGCGCTGGATCGCCTCCCTAGTCGCCGACTGCTATCGCATACTGATGCGAGGCGGCGTATTCCTGTATCCAGGCGACAAGCGCAAGGGTTATCGCCAGGGACGGCTGCGCCTCGTCTACGAGGCCAACCCGATCGCCTACCTCATCGAACAGGCCGCCGGCGCCGCCACCGATACGATCACCCGCATCCTCGAAATCGAACCCGAGAGCCTGCACCAGCGCGTGCCCGTGGTGTTCGGATCGGCGCGGGAAGTCGGGCGCATCGCCCGCTATCACACCGAGCCCAGCGCCATCGGCGAGCGTGCACCGCTGTTCAGCCGCCGCGGCCTGTTCAGGGCTTGAGCATCATGTCGGCAAAGCACCCCATCATCACCATCACCGGGTCGTCGGGCGCAGGCACCACCTCGGTCAAGCGCATCTTCGATCTGATCTTCCGGCGCGAGAATATCGAGGCCGCGTTCATCGAAGGCGACGCTTTCCATCGCTACGACCGTGCCACAATGAAGGTGAAGGTGGCCGAGGAGGAGAAGGCCGGCAATCCGAACTTCACCCACTTCAATGCCGCCGCCAACGAACTCGGAATCCTCGAAGAGGTGTTTGAGGAATATGGCCGCCGGGGAACCGGAAAGACCCGCACCTACATCCATGACGAGGATGAGGAGAAGCAGTACGGCACGCCGCCGGGACAATTTACCGAATGGCGCGAATTCCCGCCGAGCGATCTGCTCTTCTACGAGGGCCTGCATGGCTGCGTCGTCACCGACAAGATCAACCTGGCCCGGCACGCGGACCTCAAGATCGGCGTGGTGCCGGTCATCAATCTCGAATGGATCCAGAAGATCCATCGCGACCGCGCAACGCGCGGCTATTCCACCGAGGCGGTGATGGACGTCATCCTGCGCCGCATGCCGGACTATGTCCGCTACATCGTCCCGCAGTTCTCGCAGACCGCGATCAACTTCCAGCGCGTGCCGATCGTCGACACGTCCAACCCGTTCATCGCACGCTGGATTCCGACGCCCGACGAATCGATGCTGGTCATCCGCTTCGCCAACCCCCGCGGCATCGATTTCCCCTACCTGCTTTCGATGATCCACGACTCGTTCATGTCGCGGCCGAATTCCATAGTGGTGCCCGGCAATAAGCTCGACCTTGCCATGCAGCTGATCCTGACGCCGCTGATCCTGCAATTGATCGAACGCAAGAACCGTGTGTCGTGAGGAGGACGCCATGAACAGCCAAGCAGCAGCATTGAAGCCCGTCGCCGCCGTCTCGGAGCGGGACATGGCGAACGCCATTCGCGCACTGGCGATGGACAGCGTCCAAAAGGCCAATTCCGGCCATCCAGGCATGCCGATGGGCATGGCCGACGTCGCGACGGTGCTGTTCAGCCGCTTCATCAACATCGATCCGTCGGCGCCCCACTGGCCCGATCGCGACCGCTTCGTGCTTTCGGCCGGGCACGGCTCGATGCTGCAATATGCGCTGCATTACCTGCTCGGTTTTGACGACATGCCGATCGAGGAATTGCAGCGGTTTCGCCAACTGGGCAGCCGCACCGCCGGACATCCGGAATATGGCCACGCGCTTGGCATCGAGACGACGACCGGTCCGCTTGGACAAGGCATTTCGACCGCAGTCGGCATGGCGCTGGCGGAGCGCATGCTTGCTGCCCGCCACGGCGCCGACCTCGTCGACCATTTCACCTACGTGATCGCCGGCGACGGCTGCCTGCAGGAAGGCATCAGCCACGAGGCGATCGACCTTGCCGGTCACCTGAAGCTCTCCCGGCTGATCGTCTTCTGGGACGACAATGCGATCTCGATCGACGGACCGACTTCGCTGTCGACATCGATGGACCAGCCGGCACGGTTCAAAGCCGCTGGATGGCATGTCCAGTCGGTGGACGGCCACGATATGGAAGCCGTCGCTGCGGCAATCGAAGCAGCACAGCAGTCGGATCGGCCGTCCCTGATCGCGTGCCGCACGGTGATCGGCAAGGGCGCGCCCAATCTGGGCGGCTCGGAGAAGACGCATGGCGCACCGCTGGGCGATGCAGAGATCGCCGCGACGCGCGAAAACATCGGCTGGGCCTACGCGCCGTTCGAGGTGCCGGACGACATCCTTTTCACCTGGCGCGAGATTGCCGGCCGCGGCCAAGCGGCACGGCTCGCCTGGGAGCAGCGGCTTGCCGCCTCGCCGCGGCGCGAGGCGTTCGAGAGCGCGGTCGCCGGCAACCTGCCCGACGCGGTCTTCGAAGCGCTCGGCGCTTTCCGCAAGGAGCATGTCGAGAAGGCGACCAAGGTTGCAACGCGAAAAGCCTCCGAAATGGCGCTCGGCGCCATCAACGCCGCAACCGACCTGACCGTCGGCGGCTCCGCCGATCTGACGCATTCGAACCTGACGATCACCAAGGGCATGGATCGCATAGCGCCTGACGACTATGCCGGCCGCTACGTCCACTACGGTATCCGCGAGCACGGCATGGCCGCGGCCATGAACGGCATCGCACTGCATGGTGGCTTCGTGCCTTATGGCGGCACGTTCCTGTGCTTTGCCGACTATGCACGCGGCGCGATGCGGCTCTCGGCGCTGATGGGCCAGCGCGTCATCTATGTGATGACCCATGATTCCATCGGCCTCGGCGAGGATGGCCCGACCCACCAGCCTATCGAGCATCTGGCAATGCTGCGGGCCACACCCAACCTCAATGTCTTCCGTCCGGCCGATATCATCGAAACGGCGGAATGCTGGGAACTGGCGCTGAGGAGCGAGAACCGGCCGAGCGTGCTGGTGCTCTCGCGCCAGAACCTGCCGATGCTGCGCCAAGCACACAGCGACGAGAACCGGTCGAGCCGGGGCGCCTACGTCCTGCGCGAGCCAGCCGAGCACCGCGCTGTGACGCTGATCGCCACCGGCTCGGAGGTCGAGATCGCCATTGCCGCCGCCGAACGGCTGGAAACTGAGCACGGCATCGCCACGGCGGTCGTCTCGATGCCGTGCTGGGAGCTCTTCGAGGAACAGGATGCGAACTACCGCAAGCCCGTCCTCGGCTCGGCGCCGCGCATTGCCGTCGAAGCCGCCGCCCGTCTCGGCTGGGACCGCTGGATCGGCGACACCGGCGCTTTCGTCGGCATGGCCGGTTTCGGCGCCAGCGCCCCTGCCCCGGATCTCTACCGGCATTTCGACATCACGCCCGAAGCCGTCGCCGCAGCGGCGCTGAAGCTCATCGTCTAGCCCAACTTCCGCAGCTAAGAGGACCCGATAATGGCCCGCATCACCCTTCGCCAGCTTCTCGACCATGCCGCCGAGCACGGTTACGGCGTTCCGGCATTCAACATCAACAACATGGAACAAGGCCTTGCCATCATGGAGGCGGCCAAGGCCTGCGATGCACCGGTCATCATCCAGGCCTCGCGCGGCGCCCGCTCCTATGCCAACGACATCATGCTGGCCAAGATGATGGAGGCGTTGACCGAAATGCATCCGGCCATTCCGCTGTGCATCCATCAGGATCACGGCAACAACGAAGCCACCTGTCTTTCGGCGATCCGCCACGGCTTCACCTCGGTGATGATGGACGGGTCATTGATGGCGGACGCCAAGACGCCGGCGAGCTACGATTACAACGTCGCCATCACCGAACGTGTCGCTCGAATGGCGCATTGGGTCGGCGCTTCCGTCGAAGGCGAGCTCGGCGTGCTCGGCTCGCTGGAAACCGGCCAGGGCGAGGCCGAGGACGGCCACGGCGCCGAAGGTGCGCTTTCCCACGACCAGCTTTTGACCGATCCCGATCAGGCGGTCGACTTCGTGACCGCCACCCAGGTCGACGCGCTGGCGATCGCCTGCGGGACCTCGCACGGCGCCTACAAATTCAGCCGCAAGCCCGACGGCGGCATCCTCGCCATGCAGGTGATCGAGGCGATCCATGAAAAGCTGCCCAACACGCATCTGGTCATGCATGGCTCTTCCTCGGTGCCGCAGGAACTGCAGGACATCATCAACAAGTATGGTGGCGAGATGCCCCAGACCTTTGGCGTCCCGGTCGAGGAGATCGAGCGCGGCATCCGCTACGGCGTGCGCAAGGTCAACATCGACACCGATTGCCGTATGACCATGGCCGGGCAGTTCCGCCGTGTCGCGACGGAGGACCCGCGCGAATTCGATCCGCGCAAATTCCTGAAACCGGCCATGGACGCCTTGCGCGACCTCTGCCGCGATCGCTTCGAACGCTTCGGCACCGCGGGCAACGCCTCGAAGATCAGGGTTATCGCCATGGACGAGATGGCCAAACGTTACGCCGCGGGAAAACTCGACCCGCAAATCGCAACCGCGAAAGCCGCCTGAGCGGCAAACAGGAGACCTGTCATGAACAAGATCGACATGCCGTCAGCGGGCACGCTCAAGGAAGGCAAGGAACGCTACAAGTCGGGCGTCATCCCCTACAAGAAGATGGGGTACTGGGAGCCGGACTACCGGCCCAAGGAAACCGACCTGATCGCCATGTTTCGGATCACGCCTCAGCCCGGCGTCGACCACGAGGAGGCGGCTGCCGCCGTCGCCGGTGAATCCTCGACCGCGACATGGACCGTGGTGTGGACCGACAGGCTGACCGCGTGCGAGCTCTACCGCGCCAAGGCGTTCAGATCCGAGCCGGTGCCGAACACCGGTCCCGGCACCAAGACCGAGCAACAGTACTTCGCTTACATCGCCTACGACCTCGACCTGTTCGAGCCGGGCTCAATCGCCAACCTGACGGCATCGATCATCGGCAACGTGTTCGGCTTCAAGGCTGTCAAGGCCTTGCGGCTCGAGGACATGCGCATCCCGGTGGCTTACCTCAAAACCTTCCAGGGCCCGGCGACCGGCATCGTGGTGGAGCGCGAGCGGCTCGACAAGTTCGGCCGGCCGCTGCTCGGCGCGACGACGAAGCCGAAGCTTGGCCTGTCAGGCCGCAACTACGGCCGCGTCGTCTACGAGGCGCTGAAGGGTGGCCTCGACTTCGTCAAGGACGACGAGAACATCAACTCGCAGCCCTTCATGCACTGGCGCGACCGCTTCCTCTACTGCATGGAGGCGGTGAACAAGGCGTCGGCCGCCACCGGCGAAGTCAAGGGCCATTATCTCAACGTCACCGCCGGCACGATGGAGGAAATGTACGAGCGCGCCGAATTCGCAAAACAGCTTGGCTCCTGCATCGTCATGATCGACCTGGTCATTGGCTACACGGCGATCCAGTCGATGGCCAAGTGGGCACGCCGCAACGACATGATCCTGCACCTGCACCGCGCCGGCAACTCGACCTATTCGCGCCAGAAGAACCACGGCATGAATTTTCGCGTCATCTGCAAATGGATGCGGATGGCCGGCGTCGATCACATCCATGCCGGCACGGTGGTCGGCAAGCTGGAAGGCGACCCGCTGATGATCAAGGGGTTTTATGACACGCTGCGCGAGGAGCGCACGCCGCAGAACCTCGAAACCGGGCTGTTCTTCGATCAGGACTGGGCCTCGCTCAACAAGGTGATGCCCGTCGCCTCGGGCGGCATCCATGCCGGCCAGATGCACCAGCTGATCCATTATCTCGGCGAGGACGTCATCCTGCAGTTCGGCGGCGGCACGATCGGCCATCCGGACGGCATCCAGGCCGGCGCCACGGCCAATCGCGTCGCGTTGGAAGCGATGATCCTAGCCCGCAACGAGGGCCGCGACTATCTGCGCGAAGGGACCAAAATCCTCGAACAGGCGGCCAGATGGTGCACGCCGCTGAAGGCGGCCCTGGAGACCTGGAAGGACGTCACCTTCAACTACGAATCGACCGACACGGCCGACTTCGTGCCAACCGCAACGCCCAGCTTCTAGACGAAAGGAACCGTCGCCATGATGACCAATCCGGGAAACAAGGTCACGCAGGGACAGTTTTCGTTCCTGCCCGACCTGACCGATGAGCAGATTTCGGCGCAGATCAAATACGCGCTGAAAAACCACTGGGCGGTCAGCGTCGAGTACACGGACGATCCGCATCCGCGAAACACCTATTGGGAAATGTACGGCAACCCGATGTTCGACCTGAAGGACCCGGCGGGCATCCTGCTTGAAGTCAACAATTGCCGCAAAGCCATGCCCAACATGTATGTCCGGGTCACCGCCTTCGATTCGACCAAGGGCTGGGAAGCGCCGCGCATGTCGTTCATCGTCAACCGGCCGCCCAGCGAACCCGGGTTCCGGCTGCTGCGCCAGGAGCGCGACGGCCGCAGCCAAGGCTATTCGATCGTGCCTTATGCGACCGACAGGCCCGAAGGCGAGCGGAGCTAGCCGAAGCCATGCTGGACTCGATAGCAAAGGGCGCTGCCGCGCAGGACGAATCGGTCGATCTGCAGGCCGAGTTCGAGGCGTCCAACATCGACGAGGTGATGGACAAGCTCGACCGCGAACTCGTTGGCCTGAAGCCGATCAAGACCCGCATCCGCGAGATCGCGGCGCTGCTCCTGGTCGACCGGCTTCGCCGCAGGTTCGGGCTGACCTCGGGCGCGCCGACGCTGCACATGAACTTTACGGGAAATCCCGGCACCGGAAAGACCACCGTGGCGCTGAGGATGGCCGAAATCCTGCATCGTCTCGGCTATGTCCGCGAAGGCCACATGGTTGCGGTGACGCGAGACGATCTCGTCGGTCAGTATGTCGGCCACACCGCGCCCAAGACCCGCGAGGTGATCAAGCGCGCCATGGGCGGTGTGCTTTTCATCGACGAGGCCTACTATCTCTACAAGCCCGAGAACGAACGCGACTACGGCCAGGAATCGATCGAAATCCTGCTGCAATGCATGGAAAACAACCGTGACGATCTGGTTGTGATTCTTGCCGGCTACAAGAACAAGATGGACCGCTTCTTCGACAGCAATCCCGGCATGCGCTCGCGCATCGCCCACCACCTCGATTTTCCCGACTACGGCGTCGGCGAGCTCAAATCGATCGCCGAGATCATGCTGGCGGAACAGAATTACCGTCTCAGCGAAGCGGCGGCCAAGGCGCTCGAAGAGTATCTCCCGATCCGCATGCGGCTGCCGCATTTCTCCAACGCCCGCTCGGTCCGCAATGGGCTCGACCGGGCGCGGCTTCGCCAGGCCAACCGGCTTTTCGCGTCGCGCGACCGGGCGTTGACGAAGACCGACCTTATCACCATTGAGGAATCCGATATTCGCGGCAGCCGCGTGTTCGCGGAAGGTAAGCTCGAAGGCGAACCGGAGACGAAGGCGCGCTGACAAGACGACGCCGGTTGGTTTGCAGCGACCGAAAACGGAAGATAGAATGGGAGCCGACGACCATGGGTACTAAGACAATCATCGCGCCCTCGGTGCTTTCTGCGGACTTCTCGCGGCTTGGCGACGAGGTCGAAACGGTCGTCCGGGCGGGTGCCGACTGGATCCATCTCGACGTGATGGACGGCCATTTCGTGCCCAACATCACCTTCGGTCCGCCGGTGATCAAGGCGATCCGTGATCGAACGGATAAGATCTTCGACTGCCATCTGATGATCGCGCCGGCCGACGCCTATCTCGCCGCCTTCGCCGATGCCGGCTGCGACATCATCACGGTGCATGCCGAGGCCGGGCCGCACCTAGACCGTTCGCTGCAGGCGATCAGGAACCTCGGCAAGAAGGCCGGCGTGTCGCTGAACCCGTCGACGCCGGAAAGCGTCATCGAATATGTGCTCGACCGGCTCGATCTGGTGCTTCTGATGACCGTCAATCCGGGCTTCGGCGGCCAGGCTTTCATCTCGGCGGTCGTCGATAAGGTCAGGCGGGTCAAGGCATTGATCGGCAACCGCCCGATCGACATCGAGATCGACGGCGGCGTCACGCCCGAAACCGCTCCGCTGGTCACCGCGGCCGGCGCCAATGTGCTGGTCGCCGGCTCGGCCATCTTTAGGGGTGGCACCGAGGCCGCCTATCGCGCCAATATCGGCACCATCAGGCAGGCGGCCGACGGGGCGATCCGGAAAGCCGCGTAAACCGTCTCATCGGAGGGCAAATATGGCGGCAATCCCACCTGTCTGCGATTTCGGCTGGCAAGCCGTCGATGCCGTTTTGCCCGGCGTTGATGGCAAATCGCATTCGATCTTCAGCCACGCCGGCCCGAACGGGCTGGTGGTGGCTTTCATCTGCAACCACTGCCCTTATGTGAAGGCGGTGATTTCACGCATCGTCCGCGACGCCAACGACCTCAAGGCGCAAGGTATCGGCTTTGTCGCGATCAACGCCAACGATGCCGACGCCTATCCGGATGATTCCTTCGACAACATGAAGCTCTTCGCCAGGACGAACGGCTTCACTTTCCCCTACCTCCACGACGAACGCCAGACCGTGGCGCGTGCCTATGGAGCCGTTTGCACTCCGGATTTCTTCGGGCTCAACAGCGAGTTGACGCTGCAATATCGCGGCCGGCTGGACGCGGCGCGACGCGACGCCGGACCGCCCGGGCTGAGACGCGACCTGTTCGAGGCGATGAAGCAAATTGCCCGAACCGGCGACGGACCGCTCGACCAGATCGCTTCGATCGGCTGCTCGATCAAGTGGAAGGACGCCGCATGAACGTCGCCATGGGCAGGCCGTTTCGATCGCCGAAGGCAATCCTATTCGATCTCGACGGCACGCTGGTCGATTCGGCGCCTGATATAACGGCCGCCGTCAACGAGTTGCTGGCCGGCCGCGATCTGCCGCCGCTGCGCCTGGATCAGGTCAAGGCCATGATCGGCGGCGGCGTCAGGAAACTGATCGAGCGAGCCTTCGCGGCTTCCGGCACGCCGCTTCTCGGCAGCGCGCTCGATGAGGCCAACCGCGCCATGGCGCCGATCTACCGCAGACATCTGACTGGCCTGACAAGGCTGATGCCTGGCGTCAGGGAGGTTCTCACGCACTTCCACTTGAGTGGAATAGCCATGGGCGTGGTGACCAACAAGCCGCAGTTGGCGGCCCGCGAAATCCTGCTGCATTTTGGGCTGACGGACTATCTCGGCGCGATCGTCGGCGGAGATGCGGTGACATCCTTGAAACCGGCGCCCGACGCTCTGCTGCTGGCGCTCGACCAGCTTCAGGTCGAGCCTCGTGACACGCTGATGGTCGGAGACAGCAGCGCCGACGTGGCCGCCGCGCGCGCCGCCGGCATGCCCGTCATTCTGCTGCGTGGCGGCTACACCCAGATTGCCGTTGAAGAGCTTGGCGCCGACCTCGTTTGCGACGGTCTGCTCGACCTGCCGTCCGCCATGCAGAGGCTGCAAGACGCCGCTTGACCAGCGGCGCCAGGGGGGGCGCCGGCCGAACGCAGTTTCGAACGGCCGGCGAAGTCGCGTTACTTCCTGCGGAAGAACCGGGCTACTGCGGAAGAACCGGGTTATTTCCTGCGGAAAAGCCGGGCTATTTCCTAACGGAAAAACCGGGTTATTTGGAGAATTGCTTCAGATAGGCGATGACGTTGGCAAGATCCTCGTCCTTCTTGAGACCGGGAAACGCCATCTTTGTGCCTTTGATCATGGCCTTGGGATCGCGAAGATAGGTCGTCAGCGTGGGTTCGTCCCATTTGACGCCGGATTTACCCGCCTCGGTCATGGGCTTGGAGTATTTGAACCCCGGATGCGTGCCGGCCGTCCGGCCGATGACGCCGCTCAACGACGGACCGATCTTGTTCTTGTCCTCGTCGACGACGTGGCAGGCCTTGCATTTGGCGAAGACCTTCTCACCCGCGGCGGCATCCTGTGCCTGCGATTGGTTTGTGATGAACGTCGCAACGGACACGACGGCGAAAAACGCGATTGCACGCATGGCATTTCCTCATTGATCGTCAAGGTGCCCTGGACGATTTTGCGCACGCCTTTGTGTGATCATCGGCATGCGTCGTTTATGGCAGAGCGAAAGCTTCTCCCTTGTGGAGTTGCGGCGCCTGCATCTTGGAAGCTACCCGGCAGATGAGGGATGTCAACCGCTACCCGAGTTCAAGGCAATCGCTTCAGACCAATTGCCGATCGTGGCGCAGTCGGCGAAGCTGCCGATCTCCCCCCTTGCGGGGGAGATTGGATGCCGCTTCGGCTTTCGCCAAGCGCCAACGCTGGAAGACTGGGCAAGGGGGAGTGCAACCTGAAGCGATTGCCCTCATATTTTCATTGCTTTGTGATGGCAGTTATGCTAGGAATTTATTCACGGTGCTGATTTGCGCCAACGACCCGCTGCCGAGGCGGGTTTTTGTTTTCAGGTTTCGGCGCCATCCCTCCCGCCCCTATCCATTCGACTTTGTTGACGGCCATCGGGCGAACGCGTAGCCTTAAACCATTCCGGTTTTCCATGGGCACCTCGGGACTCCGGCAGTTGGCGATTTTGTCCAGGCTCGCAGATCGGGCCGGATCTCGTCAAAGCGGGCGTCTTTAAGCGCGCAAGAGGTGCTGAATGGATATGGTCGACCTCATATTGACGGTTTGCCTGATTGCCAATCCTGGCAGCTGCCGAGACGAACATCTCTATTTCGAGAGCCGCGGCTCTCTCGTCCAATGTATGGTCTTGGCGCCCAGCGAAATCGCGAAATGGTCGCAGGAACACCCGACCCTCAAGGTCAAGCGCTGGAAATGCGCTTTCCCGAACAAGGACCGTGCCATCTGATCGGCGCCCCGGCCTCCCCGGGAGGAGACATCATCATGATTTCGCGTCGAGGAACGCTCCGTCTGGCAGCTCTTGGAACGGCCGCAGCGCTTGTCTCAAAACCCTCCTTCGCCACGAGCAAGGTTCGCATCGGCGCGCTGAAGTTCGGCACCGTAAGTTGGGCGCTTGACACCATGAAGCACCACAAGTTCGACGCAGCCAACGGCATCGATCTGGAGGTCATCGATTTCGCCGGCGAGGATGCAACCAACGTCGCCATGCTGGCCGGCGCGATCGACATGATCGTCTCCGACTGGCTGTGGGTCTCGCGCCAGCGCTCGGAAGGCGTCGATCTCACACTGGTCCCCTATTCGACCGCCGTCGGGGCGATCATGGTGAAGGAGGGGGCGCCGATCCGCACGATCACCGATCTCAAGGGAAAAAAGATCGGCGTCGCCGGCGGGCCTCTCGATAAAAGCTGGCTGCTGATCCAGGCGCTGGCCAGACGCGATCACGGCCTCGACCTGCCGGCAACCAGCGACATCGTCTTTGGCGCGCCGCCGCTGATTTCGGAAAAGGCGATGCAAGGCGAACTCGATGCGGTGCTCAATTTCTGGCATTTTTGCGCCCGCCTCGAGGCCAACGGCTTTCGTCGGCTGATCGGCGCCGGTGATGCGGCGAAAGCGCTCGGGGCCTCGGGCGCCGTGTCGGCGCTCGGCTATGTCTTTCATGACAAATGGGCGAACGAAAATCCGGCCGCTATCAGGGGCTTCATCAAGGCTTCCGCGCTGTCCAAGGACTTACTGGCCATATCCGACGATGAGTGGCTGCGCCTTGCGCCGATTATCCGCGCGCAAGGCAAGGAATTGGCCAAACTGCGCGACCGCTATCGCGAGGGCATTCCCAGACGCCCCGTCGCCGAGGATGCGGCCGACGCGGGCAAGCTCTACCGCGTGCTGGCCGAGATCGGCGGCGAAAGGCTGGTCGGCCGCGCGCCCGAGATGGCGCCCGGCACGTTCTGGCAGGAGCTGCCGAAATGAGCGCACCTGACACCGGCGATCGCCCGCCTGGCGCTGCGGCCGGCAGCCAGTCCAGCCTTGCAACGGCGCTGACACCGGTGCTGACGGTCGCGGTCTCTCTGCTCGGGCTTTGCCTGCTGTGGGGTCTTGCGGCCAATGCTTGGCCGAGCCGTGCCTTTCCAGGGCCGAGACAGGTCTGGCAGGTGCTGCTCGCAGAGGCGGCCAACGGCGACCTTTTCTATCATCTCGGCGCGACACTCGGCCGGGTTGCCGCGGCATATATCGTCGCGATGGTCGTTGGCTCGGTCATCGGCGTTCTCCTCGGCAGCCACCGCAGCGCAGACCGGTTCTTCAGTCCCTGGCTGATCCTGTTTCTCAACATTCCCGCGCTGGTCGTCATCGTGCTCGCCTACATCTGGTTCGGCCTCAACGAAGCCGCGGCGATTGGCGCGGTTGCCGTCAACAAGATCCCGAATGTCGTAGTGACGATGCGCGAAGGCGCCAGGGCGCTTGATCCGAGTTACGCCGAAATGGCCGCCGTCTACCGCTTCGGTCTTCTCGATCGCGTCCGCCACGTCCTGCTGCCGCAACTGCAGCCCTATCTTGCCGCCGCCTCACGATCCGGCATCGCCCTCATCTGGAAGATCGTCCTGGTGGTCGAACTGCTCGGCCGCTCCAATGGTGTCGGCTTCCAGATCTATCTCTATTTCCAGCTCTTCGACGTCGCCGCCATTCTTGCCTACACGCTGGCTTTCGTGGCGGTGATGCTTGTCATCGAACTCCTTCTGGTGCAGCCCGTTGAACGACATGCAACCCGTTGGCGCCGTCGTCCCGCTTAGGGTCGACATCGCCGAAAAGACCTTCAGGTCCGCGCAAGGCGTCTCGATCACGGCGCTCCAGGACCTTTCCTTCGAGGTCCGGCAAGGCGAATTCGCCTGCTTGCTGGGGCCATCCGGCTGCGGCAAGACCACGACGCTGCGCATCCTGCTTGGATTGGACAAAGACTTTTCCGGCTCCTTCCAACTGCCTAAAGGCGGCTCCAACCGGATCGCCGCCGTATTCCAGGAGCCGACCTTGCTGCCGTGGCGGACGGTGGAGCAGAATGTCAGGCTGGCGCTGCCGAAAAGCCTGAGAACGAAGAACCTCGACGGGCTGTTCGACACACTCGGCATCGCCGGCATGCGTTCGCTCTATCCGGCGGAACTTTCGCTCGGCCTTGCGCGCAGGGCAGCACTTGCCAGGGCGTTCGCCACCGAACCGGCGGTGCTTTTCCTGGACGAGCCCTTTGCCTCGCTCGACGAACGAACCGCCGAGCGGCTTCGGCACTTGCTTTTGACCGTGTGGTCGGCGCGGCCTACGACCGCCCTGATGGTAACCCACAATCTGCGCGAGGCGCTGATGCTGTCCGACCGAATCATCGTGCTCGCGCCGCGGCCAGCCCATGTGCTCGGCATGTTCGACGTAAGGCTGCCGCGGCAATATCGCAATCCACAGGTGATGAGCGATCTTCTGCGGTCGTTCTACCAAAAATTTCCGGGCGCGGCCTGATCGCCTTGCAATTCGGAATGCATAACGGGGGAAGCCGTGCCGATCGATATGACAAGACGCAACCTTGTGAACGGCTTCGCCTGCACCGCGGTCAGCGCCGCGATGCTGCCCTGTTGCCTCGGGCGGGCCGCTCTCGCCGCTGCCGGCGGGCTTGAATTCAAGCTCAGGAAAATCGCCGACGGCGTCTTCGCTTTCCGGGGCGTCGATGAATTTATGAGCGCGGCCAACCAGGGCGCAATCTCGAACCTGGGCGTCGTCGTCGGCACCGACGCCGTTGCCGTCATCGACAGCGGCGGCAGCCTGATCGAGGCGAACGCCCTCATCGCCGCGATCGGCAAAATGAGCGCCAAGCCGGTTCGCTATCTGATCAACACCCACATGCACCCCGCCCACTTCTTCGGCACCGCGGCGTTCCGGGACATCGGCGCCACTTTTGTCGGCCATCCCAATCTCCCGCGCGCCCACGCGGCGCGCGGTGCGTTCTACCTGCACAACTATCGCGAACAGGTCGGCGATGCGCTCATGAAGGGGGTCGAGATCGTCCCGCCGACAATACTGGTTGACGATCGCATCCAACTCGACCTCGGCGGGCGCACGCTCGAATTGCAGGCGTGGAAGGCGGCGCACACCGACAACGATCTGACCGTCTTCGACACCACGACCAGCACGCTTTTTGCCGGCGATCTCGTGTTCATAGGTTCTTTGCCGACGCTCGACGGATCGCTGCTCGGCTGGCTCCGCCAGATGGATACACTCGCTGCGATCGGCGCTGCGCGCGTCGTGCCGGGTCATGGCCCGGTGCCGGCCGACTGGCCGCAGGCGCTGCCAGCGGAGCGGCGCTATTTCGAGGTTCTGGCGCGCGATATTCGCAAGGCGATCGCCGACGGGGTGCCGCTCAGCGAGGCCGTCAGGACCGCCGGCCGAAGCGAACGAAGCAATTGGCATCTGTTCGACGACTACAACGAGCGCAATGCAACGGCTGCCTTTGCCGAACTCGAATGGGAATAGATCACACCGACAAGCGCTGGACGTGATCAGGCGGATCGATTTGCCAACACATCGTCGAGGGCTTATCCTTCGACATCGGCCTAGGCACCACCCCTCTCTGACATTGGTGGAGGCATCGAAATGCAAGACCACGCTTACCGGAGCCGGCAGCTCGCCTTGCCGCTCGCAGCCATCTTCGCCGCGATCATCCTGGCCGTCGGCACGCTCTTTGGCTCCTCCGGAGCCGCCCACGCGCAGCAGACAACCGCATCCTCAGACAGAATCTGGCAGGATTTGAAAGGCGACGTGTTCGGCGATCGGGCAATTCTGGTCGATACCGGCGTCGTCCGGGTCGAGGCGCCGAAGCGGGCGCAGGATGCCGCCATCGTGCCCGTCGACATCTATATCGACCCGGCTAAGGCGCCCGACGGCATCAAATCCGTCACCTTGATCATCGACGTCAATCCGGCACCGGTGGCGGCGACATTCCAGATCGGCAAGGACGCCGGCGTGACGCATCTGTCGACGCGCGTGCGCGTCAACGACTATTCCTATTTGCGTGCCATCGCAGAGACGCAGGGCGGCGAACTCCACATGGCTCAGACCTTCGTCAAGGCGTCAGGCGGATGCTCCGCCCCGGCGGTCAAGAACCAGGACGAGGCGATAGCGACGATGGGGCAGATGAAGCTGCGCCAGTTCCCGCCGCAAGAGACGATGACAAAGGCGCAGGAATTGCAGTTGATGATCCGGCACCCGAACAATTCGGGCCTGCAGCGGAATCCACTGACCCAGTATTTCATCCCCGCGCATTTCGTTCAGAAACTGTCGATCTCGCAGGCAGACCGGCCGATCCTCTCGATGGAAGGTGGAATATCGATTTCGGAAGACCCCAATTTCCGGTTCGATTTCACCGCGCACGGCACTGGCGATATCCAGGTCGAAGCGATCGATACGGATGGCAAGATATTTCGCAATCAATGGCCATTGGAGGTTACGGGACTCTGAAGCCTCGAAACCGCATACGGCGGTTGTCTCCCGCCGTCGGGGCTCTTACCAGGGCACGCTCTAAAGCGCGTCGCGTTTGACCGGCCTCATGCGACGCGCTTTAGGTTGTTGTTTTACGCATGTCGTTATCGCAAAACCGCTGCACACTTTTGCGCGACATGCATTAAAAGCAGCGCACGTCGGCTTCCGCCTGCGCGCGCTTCAGTTCCGTGCCTGCGGCTTTTGCTGGCGCGCTTTCGCGAAACAGTCCCGAACGCTCCCCTGTCGTCAGGGACATGCTCTTGAAGGTCTCGGCCCTTTCATAATCCTCGAACGGAAGGATCGAGGCGATGACGTCGATCGAGCAGGAACAGTTCTCCAGCGCCTGACGTGTCTGGCCATTCGTCTGCATGCAGCCGAGCACATAGTCGACAATCGTCGCCGTCGGATAATCGCCGGCGGCGCCGGCCGGATTGGCGAAGGCCAGGGCCGATGCAAGCAACAGCGGCAAGGTCGAAAAGCCGACATATTTGATCATGGGGAACCCTCCGATTGGCTCGGACCTGACAGATCGAGCCCGATGGATCGAGACAGATCACCGCACCAGTTGGCCTCGTGCCACCACGCCAGTCAAGTTCTCATGCAGGCCATATAGTACCAAAGGAGCAGGGCCGTACCGGCCGGCAAAAGGCCTCCCCGACAGCACGAATATCCGCTCCGAATCCCGGTGCTGACCTTCATTTCATGTCTCCTCCACTATCGGCACCCGGAGCGACGCGCGCATACTTAAAGTCATACGCTCTAAGGAATATTCCCAAATAGAAATCAATACATTTTGCGCAAAAAATACGCAAAATTCGGCGACTTATATAAATCCCGCTTCATTCACAGTCGACCAATAGCTTTCTGTCTGGGTTTTTTCATATCTATTTCTCTATATTGCAGTGCAACATAGACGGAAGTGATTTTTCTTGCCTTCGGCCTGGGGATGACATAGCTTCATCCTGTTTCCGGCTTCAAGGGCGTCACCGTCATTAGGGAGCGGCGACAGTCTTTCGTAGGCCAAGTGGGATGGGCAGTAACGGTGCCCTCTGCTCATTCGGCTTAGGTCGTGACACGCTGCCGGAAATACTTCCCCCATATGAATCGCTTGGGCAAGCCCTCGTGGGCTCAACGGACGATTCGTTCATTGTGAACCCTGGGAGGACTTTGATGCGTGTACTTGCGAAAACTGCCTACCTACTGACGACCGCGGCGCTCATGTCGTTCGGCGCGGTCCACATGACCTCGGCCAATGAAGAACTGATGAAAATGGCCGAAAACCCCAAGGACTGGGTGATGCAGACGGGTGACTACGCCAACACCCGCTTTTCCAAACTTAACCAGATCACCAAGGACAATGTGAAGAACCTGCAGGTCAAGTGGAGCTTCTCCACTGGCGTGCTGCGCGGCCATGAAGGCGGGCCGCTGATCATCGGCGACGTGATGTATGTCCACGCGCCGTTCCCGAACACCGTCTATGCTCTCGATCTCAACAATGACGGAAAGATCCTCTGGAAATACGAGCCCAAGCAAGACCCCAATGTCATTGGAATCATGTGCTGCGACACGGTCAATCGTGGCGTCGCCTATGGTGACGGCAAGATCATTCTAAACCAGGCCGACACCACCGTCGTGGCACTCGATGCCAAGACCGGCAAGGTCGTCTGGTCGGTCAAGAACGGCGAGCAGACCGACGGCGGAAAGGGCGAATCCGGTACGTCAGCGCCCGTGGTCGTCAAGGACAAGGTGCTCGTCGGCGTCTCCGGCGCTGAATTCGGCGTTCGCGGCTGGCTGGCCGCCTACAATCTGGCAGACGGCAAGCTCGCCTGGAAGGCCTATTCGGAAGGTCCGGACGCAGACACCCTGATCGATCCCGAAAAGACCACCCATCTCGGGAAACCTGTCGGAAAGGATTCCGGCACGAACACCTGGGAAGGCGAACAGTGGAAGACAGGCGGCGGCACGACATGGGGATGGTATTCCTATGATCCCAAGCTGAACCTGGTTTACTATGGTACCGGCAATCCCTCGACATGGAACCCGGTCCAGCGCCCAGGCGACAATCGCTGGTCGATGACGATCATGGCTCGCGATGCGGATACTGGTGTTGCCAAATGGCTCTACCAGATGACCCCGCATGACGAGTGGGACTTTGACGGCATCAACGAGATGATTCTCGTCGACGGCATGGAGGTCAACGGCACCAAGCGCGACGTGCTGGTGCATTTCGACCGCAATGGCTTTGCCTACACCATGGATCGCGCCAATGGCGAACTTCTCGTCGCCAAGAAATACGATCCGGCAGTAAACTGGGCGACGGAAGTCAACATGGACCCCAGCAGCGACCAGTATGGCCGCCCGCAGGTCGTGGCCAAATATTCGACCCAGCAGAACGGCGAAGACACCAACACGACGGGCATCTGCCCGGCGGCGCTTGGAACCAAGGACCAGCAACCGGCGGCCTATTCGCCGAAGACCGGCCTGTTCTACGTGCCGACAAACCATGTCTGCATGGACTATGAGCCTTATAAGGTGAGCTACACTGCCGGCCAGCCTTACGTGGGCGCCACCGTGTCGATGTATCCTCCCCCTGGTGAGGATCACATGGGCAACTTCATTGCGTGGGATGCTGCCAAGGGCGAGATCGTCTGGTCGAAGCCCGAGAAGTTCTCGGTGTGGTCGGGCGCTCTGGCAACCGAGGGCGACGTCGTCTTCTATGGCACGCTCGAGGGCTACATCAAGGCGGTCGATCATGACGGCAACGAACTTTACAAGTTCAAGACCCCGTCCGGCATCATCGGCAACATCACGGCCTACGAGCATGGCGGCAAGCAGTACATCGCCGTTCTGTCCGGCGTCGGCGGATGGGCGGGTATCGGTCTGGCGGGCGGACTGCTTGCGCCCGAAAACGCCGCTGCCTGGCATGGCGCCGTCGATCAGGGCCGTGCGCAAGGCGACGAGACTGCGGTCGTTGGGACTGCTGGTCTGGGCGCGGTCGGTGGCTACGCAGCACTTGCCGACTACACGACGCTGGGCGGCCAGCTCACCGTCTTCGGTCTCCCGGACTGATACGCGGGAACCTTAGGCACGCCTCGGGCTTATGAGAAGACCAAGGCTTGAAAAGCGAGAGCCCGGATCACCGGGAAGCCAGGACCGGGCTCTCAATTTCGCCGCGCACTCAAACATCGATCAATGCCGCTTCACGACAGCAAAAACCGTGTGCAGGCGAAATGAAGGAAGAGTCTGAATGTCCGTTCGCATTGTAATTTCCGCGCTCGCTCTGGCGCTGCTGCCTCTGGCAAGTTCAAGCCTCGCACAAGCCCAGGACAGCGCGGAAAAAGCCAAGGCGGTGACGGAAGAAGGCGGCAAGCATTTCGACGCGGAGGGTAATCCGACCTACAAGATCGAAAACGGAACCGTCGATTGGTACACGTTCAGCGGTTACCGCCGGTATCACTCCGATTGCCATGTCTGTCACGGACCGGACGGCACAGGTTCGAGCTATGCGCCGGCCTTGGTCAACAGCTTGAAAACTATGGATTACGCCACGTTCCTCTCGATCGTCGCCGAAGGCCGCAAGAATGTCGGCGGCGGCAAGGAGAATGTCATGCCTGCCTTTGGCGACAACAAGAACGTCTATTGCTATATGGATGATCTCTACGTCTATCTGCGTGCCCGCGCCGACGGTGCGGCGCCCCGCGGCAGGCCGCCGAAGAAAACAGACAAGCCACAGGCAGCGAAGGATGCCGAAGCATCCTGTATGGGTGGATGATATGATTGGCCGTGATGCGTTGAAGCTGCGCTTTGTCCTGCCGATGCTTGGCGCACTCGCCTTGCTGCCTTCGAACGCCCAGGCGCAGGACGCCGGCCTTGGTGCCGCGGGAGAACTGGTCGACCCAGACATTCTGCGCGTCTGCGCCGATCCTTCGAACATGCCCTTCACCGACGAGAGCGGCGAAGGCTTCGAAAACAGGCTGGCCGAACTGGTTGCCGCGAAAACCGGCCGGAAGTCCGTCGCCTATACATGGTTTCCTGTTGTCGCTGGCTTCGTGCGCAACACGCTGGCGGCCAACCGATGCGACATCATCATGGGTTACGCACAAGGCGATGAACTGGTGCAGAACACCAACGCCTACTATCGCTCCTCCTATGTGCTGGTGCACCCGAAGGGCAACGGCATGGAAGGCGTCGAGACGATCGAGGATCCGAAACTCACCGGCAAGAAGATCGGTGTCGTCGAAAGCACGCCGCCGACTGCCAACATGGCCGCCAACAAGCTCCTGCGAACGGCAAAGATCTATCCGCTGGCGGTGGATACGCGCCTCACCCCTTCCATGGGCGAGGTCATGATCAAGGACATGCTCGCCGGCAAGATCGACGCGGCGGTCATATGGGGACCGATGGCAGGCTACTATGCCAAGGAACTCGGCGCCGATCTCACGATCGTTCCGCTGGTGAAGGAAAAAACCGGCTCGCGCATGTCCTACCGCATCACAATGGGCGTGCGTCCATCCGACCAGGAATGGAAGCGGACGCTCAACCGGGTGATCAGGGAAAACCAGGCGGAGATCAACAGGATCCTGCTGGACTACAATGTGCCGCTGATCGACGAACACGATAATCCGATCACGCAATGACGAAACCGGTATGAAGGGAAAGGAGACGATTTTGCTGGTCGCTGCGGGCCTTCTGGCTCTGACCGAACCGATGTGGGCTGGCGATATCGCCGAGCCCGGCGGCTACCGGATGGACGACTATCGGGCGCCGGTGCCGCAGACGCTGCAGGGCGCGAAGGTGGTGACGACGGCAGAGGCGGAGGCGCTGTGGCGGGGGAAGAAGGCGGTGTTCTTCGACGTCATGCCGTACACGCCGAAGCCGGCCAATTTGCCGGCAGGAACGATTTGGAGAGAGACGATCAGAAAGGATATCCCAGGCAGCACCTGGCTGGCCAATGTCGGTTACGGCGCTATTTCCGAGGAGACCGCCAGTTATTTTCGCCAAGGCCTCGCGGCCGAAGCCGGTCCCGACAAATCGCGCGCTATCCTGTTCTATTGCATGACGAATTGCTGGATGTCGTGGAATGCCGCGAAACGGGCCGTCGAATGGGGCTACAGTTCGGTGATCTGGTATCCGCTCGGCGCCGATGGATGGGAACGTGCAAACCTTCCGCTGGAGGAGAGGAAGCCTTATGTGATTAGCAATTGAGCATGAGCATTGCTATTTTCAATCGCCTTGTTTTTCGACTTTCAGAACCTATCCTTTCATTTGTCCATTTTGAGAGCTGATGGACGAGCCATTGCAAAGGTGCCCAGCAATGGTTGACTGAAAAAAGGATCGGCCCCTTCGGGCTGGTAGAAGAGGAGAAATGCCATGAAGAAGAGCTGGACAAAACCGACCATGTGCCAAGTTGCTGCGGGCTTCGAAATTTCGCGGTATCTGCCTGCTGAAATTCCTCCCAAGAAGTAGGCCGCAGAGGTGCGTGTCCCTGGCAACGGGGGCACGCACTGCCTTGCCGCGCGAGGTCTTCGGGAAAGGCTTTGGCGCGTTCAATGCGGGCGCGAAGCCATTCGCGGTCGAAAACTTGCTGCCGGTTGAACAAGCCGCAGAGCGGGCACTGCAATGCGCTTGAAAATCATCGGCTCGGCGGCAGGCGGTGGCTTTCCGCAATGGAATTGCAACTATCGCCTGAGCCGCGCGGCTCGCACCGGGATGGCTGGCGTGTATTCGCGAACCCAATCAAGCATCGCCGCGTCAGTGGATGGGGCCGGCTGGGTGCTCTTCAACGCCTCGCCCGATATTCGCCAGCAGATTGCGCAAACGCCTGAATTGCAGCCCGCGCAGGATGCGCCGCTGCGTTCGACGCCTGTCCGTGCGGTGGTGCTGACCAATGCCGATGTCGATCATGTCGCCGGCCTGCTCAGCCTGCGTGAGCGGCAGCCCTTCGCTATCTATGCAACGACACAGGTTCTGGCGACGCTGGAGGCGAATTCGATTTTCAATGTCCTCGATCCGGCGCTTGTGCCGCGACGCACCTTGCCGTCGGCGGAAGAACTGGCGATCTGCGATGCAGACGGCCACGACACCGGCGTGATTGTGGAGAGCTTTCCCGTGCCCGGAAAGATAGCCCTCTATCTCGAGGAAAGAAGCCAGCCGGATGCCAATTTCAGCTCCGAGTCGGGCGACACGATCGGCGTCCGCATCACTGGTGCCGGCAGTCGCGGCTCCGTCTTCTATATCCCGGGCTGCGCGCGCATCGATGCGACCCTGCGCACGCGTCTAGCCGATGCCGCCTGCCTTCTGTTCGACGGCACGGTCTACACCGACGACGAGATGATTGCTGCCGGCGTCGGGCAAAAAACCGGTGCGCGCATGGGGCATCTGGCAATGTCGGGAGACGCGGGTTCGATCGCCGGCTTGGCCGATGTGAGGATCGGCCGCCGTGTCTTCGTTCATATCAACAATACCAACCCTGTTCTGGACGAGAATTCCGGCGAACACGCAGCGGTCAAAGCGGCTGGCTGGGAAGTCGCCCGCGACGGGATGGAGATGGAATTTTGAGTAATTTCCACGACGTAGCCAGGAACGGCCTGTCCTCCAGCGAGCTCGAAGCCGTGCTGCGTCAGGTCGGTGCCGAGCGCTATCATAACCGCCATCCTTTCCATCACAGGATGACCAGCGGTGCGCTGTCGAGGACCGAGATGCAGGCCTGGGCGCTGAACCGCTACTGCTACCAGGCAGTCATCCCGCGCAAGGATGCCATGATCCTGGCTCATGCCGAAGATCCGGCGTTTCGCGCCGCCTGGCGCAAACGCATCGAGGACCATGACGGCGAGGACGGCTGGAGCGGCGGTATTGCGCGCTGGCTGCATCTGGCGACCTCGCTTGGCCTCGATCCCGATGACGTGAAGAGCGAAAGGCTGGCACTGCCGGCGACACGTTTCGCGGTCGGCGCTTACCTCTCCTTTTGCACGAACCGGACGCTGTTCGAGGCGGTCGCATCGTCGCTGACCGAGATGTTCTCGCCGCTCATCATCGGCGAGCGGGTCCCGGCGATGCTGGCCAAATACGATTACATCACCGAGGATACGCTGGCCTACTTCACCCGACGGCCCGAACAGGCCTCGCGCGACGCCGACTTCGCCCTCGCCTACGTGCTCGGCCATGCCGACACGGCGGAACGCCAGCAGCAGGCGATCGATGCGCTGGTGTTCAAATGCGATATACTGTGGGCCATGCTCGACGCGCTTCAACACGCCTATGGCGAGCCGGGAAACATCCCGCCTGGCGCCTTCCGTCCGGAGGCAGCCCGATGATGGCGCTGCGCGAGAGAGCCCTGGTGTCGCCGCAGTCGGTGCCGTCGCTGCCGAAGCACGTGCGCATACAGTACGACCCCGTGCGGCAGGCCTTCGCCGTGCTTTCGCCGGAAAAAGTATTTTGGCCGAACGACATCAGCCTCGACATATTGCGCCGCTGCGATGGACGGTCCACGGTCGGCCACATCATCGCCGGCCTTGCCGCGGATTATGATGCCGAACAGGAGGCCGTGGCTGCCGACGTCATCGCCTTCCTGCAGGAATGGTCGGACAAGCTGCTGGTGAAGCTATGAGCGAGCCCCTTCTCCCTCCGATCGGCATGCTGGCGGAACTGACGCATCGCTGTCCGCTGCAATGCCCCTATTGCTCCAATCCGCTCGAACTGCTGAAGGCCAATCGCGAACTCGACACACAGACCTGGCTCGACCTGTTCTCGCAGGCGGCCGATCTCGGCGTTCTCCAGGTGCATCTGTCGGGCGGCGAACCGACGCTGCGCCGCGATCTCGAGCAACTGATCGCCGGGCTTTCGGCGCGCGGCGTCTACACCAACTTGATCACCGCCGGCGTCGGCATTGCCGAAGGCCGCATCGAGGCGTTTGCCGAAGCCGGGCTCGACCATCTGCAGCTGAGCTTTCAAGGCGCACGGCCGACGACCACCGATCGCATCGGCAATCACAAAGGCGGCCACGAAAAGAAGCTGGAGACGGCACGCCGCGCTCGGGCGGCCGGCCTGCCGCTGACCATCAACGCGCCGATCCATCGCCACAACATCGAGGAGGTGCCGGAATTCATCGATCTGGCCCTCTCGCTGGGCGCGGAGCGGCTTGAGATCGCCAACGTACAGTACGCCGGCTGGGCGCTGACCAATCGCGATCAACTGATGCCCGAGCGTGCTGCGGTCGACCATCAGGCGGAGATCGTCGCGGCGGCGCGCGAACGGCTCACCGGCATCATGAACATCGATTTCGTCACGCCGGATTATTTCGCCATCTATCCCAAGCCGTGCATGGGCGGCTGGGCGCGCGACGCCTTCATGGTGGCGCCGGACGGCACCGTGCTGCCATGCCATGCCGCGCAGACCATCCCGTCGCTCAGCTTCGAGCGTTTTGGACCGCGCAGCCTGGCCGAGATATGGACGGATTCGCCGGCATTCAACGCCTTTCGCGGCACGGACTGGATGCAGCAGCCCTGCCGCAGCTGCGAACGGCGTGAGATCGACTGGGGCGGCTGCCGCTGCCAGGCGATGGCGATCGCCGGCGATGCCGCCGCGACGGACCCGGCTTGCGCGAAATCGCCGATCCATGCGCGCATGGCCATGCTGATCGACGAAGCCCAGCGTGCTGCGGCAGTTCCTTCGCACGACGAACAATTCGTCTACCGGCGGATCGGCGTCGTGACCGAGCCCGCCTGACGCGCCTAAGTTCTTGTTTTTATGCATGTCGTTATCCTAAAACCGCTGCGCACCCTCGGTTCAAGCCCGAGAGCATGCTTTTGGGCGACATGCATTATTCCCCGGTCTCGCGCTCGCGCACCGCGTCGGCGAAAGCCAGTGCATCGCGATTGACCGCGATATTGTGCACGCGGAAGATCGAAGCGCCCTTCAGCCGTAGGATGACGCTGGTCGCCGCTGTGCCGACGTCCCGCCCCTCGTCAGTTCCGCCGACCAGGTGACGGGCAAGACGCTTGCGTGACGTGCCGACCAGCAATGGAAAACCGAGAGCGCGCAATTCACCGAAGCGCGCCATGAGCTCAAGGTTTTCCTCTCCGTCCTTGGCGAAGGCGAAGCCGGGGTCCAGCACGATCCGGTCATCCGGGATGCCGGCGTCGCGCGCGATCTCCAGCGATCTGTTCAGGAACAGGAACTGGTCGGCGATCACATCCGCCAGTTTTTCACGGTCGCGCCCGGTGTGCATGATGACGATGCCGGCGCCGGTTTCCGCCGCGACCTGCGCGATGTCGGGTTCGCGCTGCAGGCCATGCACGTCGTTGACGATATGCGCGCCCGCGGCGACCGCCAGACGCGCCGTCTCGGCCCGATAGGTGTCGACCGAAACGAGGCTGCCGCCGTCTGACGACAGCGCCTCGATGACCGGAAGGATGCGCGATTGTTCCTCGCGCGCCGAAACGGCGCCGGCGCCGGGCCGGGTGGACTCGCCGCCGACGTCGATGATCGCCGCGCCCTCGCCGATCATGCGCCGCGCCTGCTGGAGCGCCCGCTCCGGCCAAGCGAATTCTCCCCCGTCGGAAAAACTGTCCGGCGTAACGTTCAAAATCCCCATCAGCAACGATTTCGCGCCAATGTCGAGATGCCGTCCATGAGCGAGCTGCCAGCGCGTCATGCATCAACCTTCCATCATATTAGAAGCCATTCGCGACACGATTGTCACTCACACGAGTCCGGTCTCCCCATCTACCTGTACTCGTGAAACAAACGGAGCATTGCAATGACCAAGGAAACGATCAGCTTTACCTACACGACCTATATTGTCTCGACACCGGGAAAGGTGTTCGAGGCCATAACCAAACCAGACCTCGCACGGCGCTACTGGGGCCACGAAAACGTCTCCGACTGGAAGCCCGGTTCGAGCTGGGAGCATATCCGCACCGATGATGAACGGACTGTCGAACTCGTCGGCAAGGTCGTCGAGGTCTCCCCGCCGACCCGTCTCGTCATCACCTGGGCAAACGCTTCGCAGGCGTCCGATCCGGCGAGCTACAGCCGGGTGACCTTCGAGCTCGAGGAATACGAGGCCATGGTCAGGCTGACCGTCACCCATGACGAACTCAAGGCCGGCAGCGGGATGGCGAACGGCATCAAAAAAGGGTGGCCGGTCGTCCTCTCCAGCCTGAAATCCTTCCTCGAAACGGGTCAGGCGATCGATGTCTTCGCCAAGCCGCGCGTGTCCGAACGGGCGGCCTGAACCCGGGAACTAGGAGCCGAGCAGATGAGCACTCTCTACACCGGCGGATGCGCGTGCGGCGCGGTCCGCTATCAGGCAAAGGCAACCCCGATCTTCGAGAACCACTGCCAATGCCGCGATTGCCAGAAAAGAAGCGGCACCGGCCACGGATCTTACCTGACGTTTCCGTCGCGGGCGGACGTGACGATCACCGGCGTGACGACGGACTGGCGTGTCGCGGCAGACAACGGGAATGAGAAAATCCATTCGTTCTGCCCGGTCTGCGGAACGCCGACCTACCTGACATACGCCGCCATGCCGGACGTGATCACGGTCCATGCCGCAAGCCTTGACGATCCGGGCCGGTTCAATCCGACCGTTGTGACCTACGGTAGCCGGGCCCTCCCCTGGGACAAGATGGAAACCGGCCTGACGACGTTCGAGAAGATGCCATCGGGCTAACGGCCCGGCGTCATAGCGGACGCGCCCCTACCTTCGGGAAACGGATCACCTGCGCCCCACGGGCGCGGGTCGGCCGGTGAGCTACGCAGACTTCGATGACTGCTCCGTGACGCGGCGAGCCTAATCTTGTTGTCAGCTCGAGAGTTCGGTGCTGCGGTCGCGGGCAGCTACTGCTATTTGGACTTGTCACCTGCTCGGCTGCAGTCAATCCGTTTTGCTCCACCAGCTTGGCAGCCCGATCACGGTCTGTATCGACAGGGGCCTTTATGACCTCCGACGGCAGTTCTACCGCTTGGGTTGCGGCTGCGCGGCGGGCACGCCAACGTCACCGCTGAATGCCATGCCATTTGCAGAACTTGACGCACACAACTTCCAAGCCTGCCTGCCCTAAAGCGGCTTGATCGGTTGTACCGTATCGTTTCCTGCGTGATCCCCCGCGGCTGGGTCATCGCCGATGGAGTTCTTTAACAGGGACTCGAACTCGCCCATGCCGCTGCGTCCACTCCCTTTTCGCGGCACCGTCCATCGAGCCCAGTGGACGCTTTGTTCCGTTGCTGACCACCGTCAAAAAGAGCGCTGTTAACCAAATTTTCTAACCCGCCAATGCTTATTCGCGCAACTGAAGGGGTGAGGTGATCGATGTGCGATTCAAACATAAGCGCATTTCCGCTGCATCGGCGGCGGAAATTGGTCGAAGGGATCGCCCGGGTCCTGGAATCCAAGAACGGGGAGGACGCGAACGCCTTCTGGCGCAGCACCGCCAAGGCAATTCTCGTTCAACTATCCGAATCAGGAATTGCACCCGGGCTGGCCGAACAGGAAGTTGGACCGCTTCTTCATGCTGTCTTGGGCGATATAGCCACCCGCAGTGCGGCGAAACTCGCACAATAGCATCGGCTCACGACCATGAATTGCGGCGTGGAGACACCGGGCTCCGCAAGCGTAGCACCACTGCATTCGTCAAATTAAGGTTTCTCAATGCGGATGAAAGATAGCCGCGTTCGTCGAAATCATGCCTCACCGATGCAGAGACCAGCCAGTCGGGTCATGAACGCTCGGATGAGCCCTGACCCCCCTTCCTGCGCAATGGGGAGGTAAATCCTGCGCATGGACGGATCACGCCCGGTCCATGTAGCTGCGCCCCACCATGCGCGCCTATAACACGAAGAAGTCGTCCACTGTGATGAATGTGCTCGGGTCAACGGCGGCAAACTTGACAGTCGCCGCTCCTCCTGCCCCGTCCACATCGAACAGCAGATCGCCGGTCTGCTTGTCGTAAATAATGTGGTCGTTGTCATCGATGGCGTGCTTGCCGACGACGAAAACCGCAGCGGAAAGCGAGCCGGCCGACAGCCCGACGAATGCGGAACTGTCGAGCCAGAACACATCGTCGAGCGCATTGAAGTCTTCTATCCTGTCGTAGTTCGCCGACCCAAGTGCGTCGAACACGAAGACATCCCTGCCCCCCTCGCCGGCCAGCCGGTCGCGGCCGGCGCCGCCATTGAGGATGTCGTCGCCAGCACCGCCTCGCATGTCGTCGGAGCCGGCGCCGCCGTCGAGGACGTCGTCGCCAGTGTCACCGCGGACGCCGTCTGCGCCCTCACCACCGCTGATCTCGTCATCGCCAGCGCCGCCCTTCAGCCAATCGGTGCCCGCGCCTCCAATGATATCGTCCGCGCCCGCGCCGCCGAACAGTTGGTCGTGGCCGGCACCGCCGTCGAGCGTATCGTTGAACGGGGTGCCGCTGATGCGGTCGTCCCCGCCCAGCGCGGCGACGAGCACCGCATGATCATGGCTTGCGTAGCTCGCGATGTTTTTGGCGTCAGTCAGGGTAATGGTTTCGGCCGGCGGAGTGACGGTGATCGTAATCGTCGCCACATTGCTGTTGCCCTGGCCGTCCGTGGCGTAAACCGTAAAGCTGTCGGTGCCGATGAAGCCGGCCTCCGGTGTGTAGTCGAACAGGTTTCCGCTCAGAAAATCCGCATGATAGTGCAGGGTAGTGCCATAGTGACCCTGGTGAAACGGGTAGTAGTTACCGTCGAATCTCGTCTCCTGCTCCAGGGCGCTGCTGTCCGGCCCGTCCAAGACGATAAAGTTCAAGAGATCGTAGTCGGCATCTGTCGCGCTGAACTTGACGTCGTCGAGCGATTGCGCCTGCGAAATCGACAAGTCCTGGTCGGCAACAGTGGGCGCGTGATTAACGAAGGTATCGGACTGAAGCACGCCCCCTTTCAAGATGATCTGGTGCTGACCGTATTGGGTGTTTTCGCCGCCGAAATATTCGTTCGCCCCGATCCATGTCACCGTGAGGTCGTCTGGGCTGTCGGCGCTGATCGAGACGGTCTGGACCGACTGGAAGGCCGCCTGGTCGGATATGGTGCGGAGAAAATTGCCTTCGTTGTCGAAGACCTGCGTTTCCACTGTCGTCCAGGTTTCGGTCCTGCCCTCGTGGGTGAAGCTGGTGATGGTGAAGAAGCCGTCGAAGACATCGACCGAAGCTAGTTCGATCCCACCGAAGGGGAAATCCGGCTTGGCGCCTATCGGTCCGATTACGTCGCCGTCTGTTTCCGTAATGCTGAAAAGGACCGAGTCAGGGGTCGGATTGGGATTCTCGGATTCGTTCCATACGATAAGTTCACTGCCATTGCTTAAGGTCGGCATCCTGTCTCTTCCTTGCCTTTTCGCCTGGACGTGCTGCGGATGTCCCCAATTCCAACAGCAACATGTTACGCGAGACGGATGGGTGACAACCCAACCGCCCTTCGCCTTCTTCGAAGGTGGTTAATTCTGTTGCTCGGGCGCGGAATTACGACGACAGTGCACTTTTTGCTGTGTCTGCTCGGCCGTCACTGTGTAGATCGGACCCATGACTTGACTTGCATTGCTGCTCCCGCCGATCTCGGCATCTGTGCGGCTGGTGGGCAGCGAAGTACTTCTAGATTGCCGAGCAAAACCGGAAAACCGTGAAATCGGGAAGCGCGGCAGGCCGGGAAGAAGAAAATGGTGCACACTGTCACCGTAATTTAATGTCGGCGTCGGGGCAGCCGGTGGGCAGCGAAGCACTTCTGGACCGGATTGCCGAGTTAAAATTGACAAAACCACGGTGGGCCCGGAGGATGCTTGACCGGTTCGGCCTCACCCTCGTTCGCGCTACATGCGCCGCTTGTCGACGATCTTTTTCCAAACTGCAGGAGAGACGAGCGGACGTGCGATTGTCGCGTCCCAGTGCTATGCGGGTGGTGCAATAGCGTTTTCGGAGTGTGGCAAATGTCCAATCTGCCGATTTCATCGAAGCCTATATCGCCGCCTATAACCGCAGAATGAGAAGCAGGTCGGACCTCTATGCGAGAGCGGCCCTTTTCCTCCCGACAGAACCGCCGCACGTCGGGATGCGCAATGGCTCGTCAGATCCGCGTTTAGCTCGAGCGCATGGCGATGCCTACGCAGCGGATAAACGCGAGATGTGCGTTCGCGCTCCCCGGTTAGCAGCTTCCTTGTCAAGGTTGATGATGTTCGATGTTTGTTCTATAGCAAGCTGTCGGTTGTGGTGGTCAGTTCAAAAAATTGATTTGTGCGGCACACCCGCTGCCTAGATGTTACGGACTTCGCATGAAGGGCCGATTACGAGGGGTAACCATGGTTCACACTGCACGCCTCCGCCACGATTCTCTGGCCGCCCCCTCCAGCAGAAACGTCCCTGAAAAATGGCTCGCCGCCGCGGCCTTCGCGGCGATCGGCTTGCTCGCGACCCCGGCCGCACAGGCGCAGGAAGCGCCTCCCGCGCCCGTCGTCACGGTAGCCAAGCCGCTGGTGCGCGATATCGTCGAGGACGATGAGTTCGTCGGCCGTTTCGAAGCCGTCGACCAGGTTTCGCTGCGCTCCCGCGTCGGCGGCTATCTCGACCGGGTCCATTTCCAGGACGGTACGCTGGTCAAGCAGGGCGACCTCCTGTTCACCATCGACCAGCGTCCGTTCAAGGCGGCGCTGAACCAGGCGCAGGCGCAGGTCGACTCGGCCAAGACCCTGGTCGAATTCAGCAAGATGCAGTTCGAGCGCGCCGAGACCCTGTCGCGCGAAGGCAACATACCGGTTTCGACACTGGACGACCGCCGCCGCGAATATCTCGCTGCCCAAGCGCAACTGGACGGCGCGGAGGCGGCACTTGAAAACGCAAGTCTCGATCTCGAATTCACCGCGATCAAGGCGCCGTTTTCCGGCCGGGTCGACCGCCGGCTCATCTCGCCGGGCAATCTGGTGCAGGCCGACCAGACCGTACTGACCACCATCGTCTCGATCGACCCGATCAACTTCTATTTCGACATCGATGAGCGGACCTACTTCTCTTATGCGCGCGACGCCCGCGAGCGCGGCGGCGTCATGCAGGAGGGCGCCGGCGGCGTCGATGTTGTCGTCCGTGTCGCCGACCGTGATGAAGCGACGTTCAAGGGCAAACTCGACTTCGCCGAGAACCGTCTGGACGAAGCTACCGGCACGATGCGGGCCAGGGCGCGCTTCGACAACAAGGACGGCGTGCTGCAGCCGGGCATGTTCGGCCGCATCAACGTGCCCGGCTCGCTGCCGCATCCGGGCGTGCTTCTGCCTGACGAGGCGATCGGCGCCGACCAGAACCGCCGCATCGTCTTCGTTGTCGACGAGGCAGGCCTGGTCTCGGCCAAGCCGGTCCGCACCGGCCCGCGCATCGACGGCTATCGCGTTATCCGCGAGGGCCTCACCGGCGAAGAGACCGTGGTAATCAACGGGCTGGTGCGCGTGCGGCCGGGCGTCACCGTCAAGTCCGAGATGACCAAATTGCCGCCCAAGGTTGAAGCCGAAGGGCAGACGCAATGAACTTCGCCCATTTCTTCGTCAACCGCCCGATCTTCGCGGCGGTGCTGTCGATCGTGCTCGTGCTCGTCGGCGGTATCGCCTATACGCAGCTTCCGGTCGCGCAATATCCCGAAATCGCGCCACCGACCATCGTGGTGCGCGCCTCCTATCCGGGCGCCGACGCCGAGACGGTCGCCGCGACCGTGGCGACGCCGATCGAACAGGAAATCAACGGCGTCGAGCACATGCTCTACATGTCGTCCTATTCCTCCGGCGACGGCTCGATGTCGCTCACCATCACCTTCCGCCCCGGCACCGATCTCGACGCGGCGCAGGTGCTGGTCCAGAACCGCGTCTCGATCGCCGAAGCGCGCCTGCCGGAAGAGGTGCGCCGGCTCGGTATCACCACGGCGAAAAGTTCGCCCGACCTGATGATGGTCATCCATATGCTGTCGCCCGACGACACCTATGATCAGCTCTACGTCTCGAATTATGCGCGTTCGCGCGTGCGCGACGTCCTGCTGAGACTGGACGGCGTCGGCGACGTGCAGATCTTCGGCGAGCGCGAATATTCGCTGCGCGTCTGGCTCGACCCGGAAAAGCTGTCCGCCTACGGCATGACCGCAGGCGACGTGGTCCAGGCGCTGCGCGACCAGAACGTCCAGGTGTCGGGCGGCTCGATCGGCGCGCCGCCGATTGGCGACGGCTCGGCCTTCCAGTATACGGTCACCACGCAAGGGCGCTTCGAAGACGCGCGCGACTTCCGCTACGTCATAGTCAAGTCGACCGAGGACGGCCGCTTGATCTCCCTGCAGGACGTGGCGCGCATAGAGCTCGGCGCCAGGGACTACGTCACCAATTCCTATCTCAACAACAAGGCGGCGGTGGCGCTCGGCATCTTCCAGCGGCCGGGCACCAATGCCTTGGCCTCGGCGGAAGAAATCCAGGAGACCATCGCGGCACTTTCGGAGGATTTCCCGGATGGGCTGGCCTACGAGATCATCTACAATCCGACCGAGTTCATCGCCGAATCTATCAACGAGGTCTATGTCACCATCGCCGAGGCGATCCTGCTGGTGGTGATCGTCATCATCGTGTTCCTGCAGTCGTGGCGCATGGCGATCGTACCGATCGTGGCGATACCGGTCTCGCTGATCGGCACGCTTGCCGTGCTGCTAGCCTTCGGCTTCTCGCTCAACATGCTCACTCTGTTCGGGCTGGTGCTGGCGGTCGGCATCGTTGTCGACGACGCCATCGTGGTTGTGGAAAATATCGAGCGGAACATCCGGCTGGGGCTCGCTCCGCGCGCCGCTGCGCACAAGACCATGGATGAAGTGGGAAACGCGGTCCTCGCGATCTCGGTGGTGCTGATCTCCGTCTTCGTTCCGGCGGCTTTCATTCCCGGGATTTCCGGCCAGTTCTACCTGCAGTTCGCCATCACCATCGCGGTCTCCACCGCGATCTCCGCATTCAACTCGCTGACGCTTTCGCCGGCTCTCGCTGGCGTGCTTTTCAAGCCGCACATCGAGGAACATTCGAACTTCTTCCTGGCAAGGTTCGGCCGCGCTCTGGCGAACGGGTTCAACAACGGGTTCGACAGGATGGCTGAAGGCTATGCGTGGCTGGTGCACAGACTGGTCGGCACGACTCTGGCGCTTGCCGCCATGCTGCTCGTCTTCGCAGGACTGCTCTACGCGACCTATCACATGCTGCAGACGGTGCCGCGCGGCTTCATCCCGAACATGGACCAGGGTTATGCGATCGTCGTCGTGCAATTGCCGGAAGGCTCTTCGCTCGCCCGAACGGACGCAATCATCCAGAAGGCGTCGGATATCATCCGCGCGACGCCGGGTGTCGCCAACGCCGTCGCCTTCGCAGGATTCAACGGCGCGACATTCACCAACGCCAGCAATTCCGGCGTGATCTTCGCGCCATTCAAGAGCTTCGAGGAACGGCTCGAGAGCGGCGATACTTCCGACAAGATCATCGGCACGCTGTTTGGCAGCCTGCAAAGCATCCAGGAGGCCTTCATCATCGCGCTGCCGCCGCCGCCAGTGCGGGGCATCGGCAACTCCGGCGGCTTCAAGATGATGCTCCAGGAGCGCAACAGCGCCGACATGCGGCCGATTCTGGCGCTGGCCAACGAAATCGCCGGCAAGGCCAACCAGACGCCCGGGTTGATGGGCGTCTTCACCACCTTCTCGGCCTCCAGCCCGCAATTCTTCCTGGCGATCGACCGCGACAAGGCGCGCATGCTGAACGTGCCGATCCCCAACATCTTCGAGACGCTGTCGATCAATCTAGGCACCGCCTATGTCAACGATTTCAATGCCTTCGGTCGCGTCTACCAAGTGCGGGCGCAAGCCGACCAGGCTTTCCGCATCGATCGCGACGACATATTGAAGCTGAAGGTGCGCTCGGCGGCCGGCGACCTGGTGCCGCTCGGCACACTGGTCGAGATCCGCGACGTCACCGGTCCCTCGCTCGTGCAACGCTACAACATGTATGTCTCCGTGCCGCTTCAAGGCAATGCAGCGCCGGGTGTCGCCACGGGCACGGCGCTCGACCTGATGGAGGGGATCGCAGCCGAATCGCTGCCGCAGGGCACTTCCTTCGAATGGACTGAACTCGCCTTCCAGGAGCGACAGACCGGCAGCACGGCGATCTTCATCTTCGGCCTGTCGGTTCTGTTCGTCTTTCTGGCGCTCGCCGCGCTATACGAAAGCTGGATTACACCCTTCGCCATCGTGCTTATCGTCCCGCTCAGCGTGCTGGCCGCACTCTTGGGCGTCGCCTTCCGCGGTCTCGACAACAACATCCTCGTGCAGATCGGGCTGATCGTGCTCATCGGCCTGGCGGCGAAAAACGCGATCCTGATCGTCGAATTCGCGCGCCAAGGTGAGGAGCGCGGCCTTGACGCCGTCGAGGCGGCTGTCGAGGCCTGCCGGCTGCGGCTGCGGCCGATCTTGATGACGGCATTCGCCTTCATCCTGGGCGTGGTGCCGCTAGTGATCGCCAGCGGGCCTGGCGCGGAAATGCGCCAATCGCTCGGCACGGCCGTGTTCTCCGGCATGCTGGGCGTGACGTTGTTCGGCCTCTTCCTGACGCCGGTCTTCTACGTTGCTCTGCGCAGGACATTCCGGCGCAGGCGGCCTGAAGCCGGCCCGACCCTGGCTTCCGAGAGCGGCGCAGCCGAGTAGACGCCGAGCCGATGAGGCGCCGGGTTCAGGCTGAAGCCGGACCGGCGGGTTCCTGGATCTCGCGAGCGGCGCGCCGTATCGCTCGCTTCGCATCGTCCACGCCCAGGCCGTCTGGATCACGTAGAAAAGCGCGCATCGAGCCGATCGCCGCTGGGGTCGTCGGCCGACCGACGAACAGGAGCAAAAATAGAGGATAGAAACAGGCGCAAGACCGCTTCCCCTGCCTTGGATCGTGGTCAGGCGACAACATTCAACCTGAATACGGCGGGTATAGCGGAGCTCAAGTGGCCCACTTTAGAAAGACGTCGGCCATAAATTAGTCGACCGTGAACAATCTTGACCGCTAAGCGGCAAGCTGCTTCGGCCGGTTCAGGAACGCGGCGATCAAGAGCCACAAAAATTGCTTCAGCCACCTGAGCAGGAGGGAGAAGTTGTAGCCGGCGGCGGCCAGGATGGCGTTGACGGCATCGCCCTGCTTGCCGGCGAGATAGTTGCGGCCCATCCGGTGCTCAGCCTTGATGTGGCCGATCACCGGCTCGATCGCGGAGCGGCGGCGCATCTGGCGCTTGATGGCTGGGGTGACACGGCGTTTCTGGCCGCTGGTGAAGACCCTGAACTTGTGGCTCTCCGGTGCGTTGTGGCCGCGATAGCCGGCGTCGGCGAGAACGCGGC
>NZ_JAMYLP010000034.1:0-55571 GCF_040318085.1 Mesorhizobium sp. M1322 | reverse complement strand
GTTCATTCGGACCCTCCGGTGAGTGCTGAAGCCTGGTAACTCCAGTCTCCCCGGTCCGGTCCGAATGGACAACCTCCCGAAAGCTCACAGCTAGTCGATCAGGTTTGAACTCCTCGACAAGCTCTCGAATCATCAGCAGGTGATCGGGCAAGCTCTGGGCTTCCGGATAGAGGCAGACCACTTTGAGGCGGCCTTCCGCTTCCATTGCCTCGAAGTCGACGCCCCAGCTGTGTGCGTTTCTGAAGAGCTGGCCACGGCTTTCCTCATAGCCGACCAGCAAGGCACGCTCGCCAGCCGCAACACCGCCGGCAAGAAAATTAGTAACAAGCAAAGTCTTGCCGGTTCCAGTCGCGCCGCTGACAAGCGTCACGCTATCTCGGAAAAAGCCACCGCTGCTCATCTTGTCCAGTTCGTAGTTGCCGCTGGTCACTCGCTTCGTACTGGATTGCTGTTCAAGACGCAGCGACGACAGAGGCACAGCCACAATTCCTTGCTCCCTGACCAGCGTGATCGGCACCTCGCCTTCGACATGTCGGCTGCCGCGCATCTTGAGAACTTCGATCGTGCGGCGGCGGCGTTCACGGTCGAGCGCATTGCGCAAGATGACCACGTTGTCGGCCACGAACTCCTCGATCCGGTGGCGCGAGATTTCCCCATATTCGCTGTTGCGCTCGGACGTCATAAGGACAGTTAGGCCCTCCTTCTTTAGGGCGGTCGCAATGCGTAGGAGTTCCCGGCGCACCGTTTTCTGATCGCCGACGAAATGGTCAAAGAGCTGGGTGATCGAATCGAGCACGATTCGCTTGGCCTTGGCACTCTTGGCGGCGTGCAGGACACGCGTCAGCAACCCCGCTAGATCAAAATCACCCACTACGATCTGGTCCGATTGGCGCGGGCTGGCATCGACAAAGGCGAGCTTGTTTTGCTCGCGCCACCGGCCTATCTCCCAGCCAAAGCTTGCCATGTTGACCTCGATCTCGGCAGGTGATTCCTCGAACGTGACAAAGACGCCTGGCTCGTTGAGATCAGTAATGCCATGAGCCAGGAATTGCGTGGCAAACACTGTTTTGCCGCTGCCGGGCGTGCCCCCGACAACAGTGGTGCGGCCACGCGGCAATCCGCCCATCACCAAGTCGTCGAATGCCTCAATGCCGGTCTTGACGCGTTGGAGCACAGGATCGATGAGAGTTTCCTCTGCGGTCATGGTTCACTGTCCTTTTTTGCGGAAACCGAAATACTCGAGAACCTGTGCGACGTTGCTGATGTCGCCGACCAGGCGACGGGGCGGGCTGACGGATTCATCGGAAAGGGTTGGTGTGGCAAGGATGTCCCCCTTCTCTGCCTCCTCCGGCCGAACGAGAATGTCGATAATCTCAATCTCGATTTTGCCCTTCAACTCTTCGAGAATTTGAAGCCGACTCTCCCGGGCTCGGCGGGCACCGGGCGAATCTCCGGCCACATACAGCCGCAGCAGGCTGCTGAATTGCGGGCCGGCAAGATGTTTCAAGCTCATGTTTCAGGCCCGCCTGCATAAGGGTTCTTGCGGCGTGCTGAGGGCGGCCCGCCAAGTGCCACATGGGCATTCTTGTCTTCCAAACAGGTCGCGTATGCTCGGCGTGGGCCGCAGCTACTTGAGCCGCATCATTCATGATCTCAGATGGCGAGGAGTCGTCGAAACACGGCGCGCCAGAATGAATATTCGCGATGTCGATGGGCTCCGCGCGCTTGCCTGCGAGTGCAATTCCGCCACGAGCCGCCATTTCGATGACGTGCTGAAAGGAGTTTATCCGGCGGAGGAAAATGGTCTGGCTCCTAAATGAGAGCTCGCAACTTGCCCAGCCGTTCCATTCCATAAGCCACCATCGCCACAGGCGACTGTGGCTTGTCATGATGGTGATCCCGTGGGCGTGATCCGGCCCGATCGCCATTTCGGTCAGCAGTGACGAGCAAGAATGCGGCGACGTACGCTAGCGGTCAGCTCCTAGCAGGCTGAGGTCCTGAGCATAGCATACAGAACAGGTACACCCGCTCTCTACCTGCCGAAGAGAAATCCGACGTGCCCGGTGCCGGTAGATAGATTGGCCGCTCGAGGACCGAAGTAACGCAGTCTTGCATTCCACTGTCCGCGGTCAGACTGGCCAAGAAAACTAGGCATTCCGCTGCCCTAAGGGATTTTGATATCAGCCTTGCCGGATTTTTTGCCTATATCGCGATGCACGCGAAGCGGCAATTCGCCACCAGTGACTGGACCACGTTGAACGGCACCATGCCGGCGAGCACATGCCGCCCGGCGAGCTCAGCCCGCAGCCTGTCGGCATTGTCGACGCCGTTCTGCAGGCTGACCACCACTGCGTCCGGGCGAGCGTGGGCGGGAATGAGCGCCGCAATCTCTTCAGTCGCGCCGCGCCGCGCAACGCGACCGCCGGATCGGCGGTGACCGAAAGCCCATCCGGCTTGATGGAGCGATCGCGGCCGTCAAGGTCGGTGACCCGCAACCCGCCCTTCCGCAAGGGCTCTTCGATGCGCGGCCGTGCCAGCAGAATCAGCTGCCGCCGGCGAGCGCCAGGCAGCCACCGGCATAGCAGCCGATGCTGCCGGCGCCGGCAATGACGATCTTTTTGTCCTCGTTGGCCATCCGATGATGCTGCCTTGGCCTGCGACTATACGGCATGAAAACCATAATCTTGGCGGGATGGCTGGCCCTTATGTCTGGCCGTGACAGGCCTTGCGCTTTCGACTATCGCTTTTGCCCATGACGTTGCCGACCGATCCCGCTGCAAATCTCGCCGCCCTCATCCGCTGCCCCTCGGTGACGCCCATTGAGGGCGGGGCACTGAGCACACTGGAGAAAATGCTGAAAGCACTCGGCTTTTCCGTCGAGCGCCCGGTGTTTTCGGAAGGAGGCACGCCCGATATCGAAAATCTCTATGCGCGGCGCTCCGGCAACGGTCCGCACCTGATGTTCGCCGGGCATACCGACGTGGTGCCGGTCGGCGACGAGGCCTCATGGACGCATCCGCCTTTCGCCGCCGAGATCGCCAAAGGCGAGATGTTCGGCCGCGGTGCCGTCGACATGAAGGGCGGCATTGCCTGTTTCATCGCCGCGGTGGCGCGCCATTTCGAGTCGAAAGGCGGCCTGAAAGGCTCGGTCTCGCTGCTGATCACCGGCGATGAAGAAGGGCCGGCCATCAACGGCACGACAAAGCTGCTCGAATGGGCGGCCGCCAAGGGCGAGAAATGGGACGCCTCTATCGTCGGCGAGCCGACCAACCCCGACGCGTTGGGCGACATGATCAAGATCGGCCGGCGCGGCTCTTTGTCCGGCAGCATCACCGTCAACGGCCGCCAAGGCCACGCCGCCTACCCGCAGCTTGCCGACAATCCGGTACGCGGGCTGATGACACTGGTCGAAGCCTTGCTGAACCCCGTCTTCGACAAGGGCACCAAGGACTTCCAGCCGACCAATCTGGAGGTGACCTCGATCGACGTCGGCAATCCGGCCACCAATGTCATTCCGGCAAAGGCGACCGCCACCTTCAACATTCGCTTCAACGACACATGGACCGCCGAGACCATCCAGGCGGAAATCCACAACCGCCTCGATAAGGCGGCGAAGCGCAAGAAATATCGGGCCGGCAAGACGACGCCGGTCGATTACGAGCTCGTCTGGCGCGATCGGCCGAGCCACGTCTTCCTCACCCGCGACGACCGGCTGATCGAAGCGCTCAGCGGTTCGGTCAAGGCGGTGATCGGCAGGAAGCCGGCGCTTTCCACCTCCGGCGGCACCTCCGACGCGCGCTTCATCAAGGACTATTGTCCGGTGGTCGAGTTCGGGCTGGTCGGCAAGACCATGCACATGGTCGATGAACGCGTCGCGCTTGCCGACCTCGAGACGCTGACGCAGATCTATCAGCGCTTCATCGAAGACTGGTTCGATCAAGGCGCATCGTAATCATGCTTTCGTCGGATGAAACTTATGCTTCGATGACCGGCGCCTGGCGACTGATGCTCGGCAAGGCCGACGGGCTGCGCCAGCTCGACCTTTCGGCCGACGGTTTCTGGAATTCCTTCTTCGCCATCATCGTCGCGGCACCGGCGCTGATCGTCGGCTGGGTCGGCCTTGCCAATGAGATCGGCGATCCGAATGCATTCGCGGGGCGCTTCAGCATGCTGATCCGGCTGGCGACGGTCGACATCGGCGCCTGGGTGTTGCCGCTCGCCGGCCTTGCCCTGGTCGCGCCGTGGGCCGGCATTGGCGGGCGCTTCGTCCACTATGTCGTCGCCAGCAACTGGGCGTCGGCGATCATCGCCTGGATGATGCTGCCGGCGGCGTTGATCAGGCTTTTCATGCCGTCCACCAACGAGTTCGCCGTACTGGCGTCGCTGCTTTTGTTTGCGCTGTCGATGATCCTGACCTGGCGGATGACAAACGTCGCCATCGGCAGGGGCGCGGCTGTCGGCACCGCCGTCTTCGCCGGCATGTTCGTGGCGTCGCTGGTCGTTCTATTCGGCCTGCAGGCGCTGCTCGGCATCGGTGCGCCTAATTAGTCGACTTTCGGATAATCTACCCCAACGAGAAAAAGTCCGTCGGGCGGCGCCACCTGGCCACAGGCTGCACGGTCGCGCGCATCAAGCGCCGCCTTCAGGTCGACAATTGTCCAACCGCCTTCGCCGACGCGCTTCAGCGAACCGACCATCGAGCGCACCTGATTGTGCAGGAACGAGCGCGCCGAGGCTCGCACTTCGATCACATCACCCAGCCGACTGACATCCAGCCGGTCGAGCGTCCTGATCGGGCTGTCGGCCTGGCACTGGGTCGAGCGGAACGTGGTGAAATCATGCCGCCCCAGCAGCACCTTTGACGCCTCGTGCATGGCCTCGGCGTTGAGCCGCTTCGGCACCCACCAGATCTTGCCCTTGTCGAGCGCCGCCGGCGCGCGCCGGTTGACGATGCGATAGAGATAGTGGCGGCCAATCGCCGAGAAACGCGCGTCGAAGCTATCAGGCACGATAGCCGCCTTGAGAATGGCGATGCGCGCCTTGGCCGTTTGCAGGTGCGCATTGACGGCATCGCGCACCTTGTCATCAGGCCATGCCTTGACGAGATCGACATGCGCCACCTGAGCGGTCGCATGGACGCCGGCATCGGTGCGGCCGGCGCCGCGCAGCGAGACCCGTTCGCCGCAGAATTTCTCGATCGCCTGCTCGATCGCCTGCTGCACCGAAGGCTGGTCTGCCTGGCGCTGCCAGCCGGCATAGAGGCTGCCGTCATATTCGATGTCGAGGCGAAAACGCGGCATTCCTAAGCAGGATGAGGTTAGGCGGCGAGCGCGGAGCTAAAGGCCGAAGCGTAGACCAGCTTGCCGGTCTCAGGCGCCTCGCCCCAGGCCTGCGCCTGCAGGGCTTCGCCCTGGTACTCGCTTTCGAACTTTTCGGCGCGCGCATGACTGTAGCCGAAGCGGCCATAGTAGGCGGGATCGCCAAGCACCACAGCCAGCACCTCGCCGGCCTCCTTCAGGCGGATATGCGCCTCGCGGACCAGCGCGCCGCCGATGCCGGTGCCGTGGAATGACGGCTCGACAGCCAAGGGCGCCAGCGCCACGGCCGAAAAGCTCTTGCCGCCGTTCTGCACGAAAAGCCGCGAAAACAGGATATGGCCGACTACCTGTCCATCTTCTTCCGCCACCAGTTCGACGACGGCATCGCCGCCGCTGACCAGCGCATCGACCAATCCGGCCTCCGTCTGCTGGCCGAATGCGTGTTCCTCGACAAGGCGGATCGCCTCGCGGTCTCGCGGCGTCGCCGCGCGTATTGACATCATGCTCATGAGAACTTCATTCCTTTTTCGAGCTTGGCCCCGTGCAGAAACTCCTGCGCGGCAATGGGCCTTCCGCCCGCACGTTGAACTTCGACCAGCCTGATCGCGCCTGACCCGCAGGCGACCGTCAGCCGGTCGTCGAGAATTCCTCCCGGCTCGCCGGCGCTTTGCGAAAGCGTCGAGCGAAGCAGTTTCAGCCGTTCCAGGCGGCCGCCGATTTCGGTCTCGCACCATGCGCCGGGAAAGGGCGACAGGCCGCGAATATGATCGTGGACTTCGCCAGCAGGCCGCGTCCAGTCCACGCGCGTCTCCGCTTTATCGATCTTTTTGGCGTAGGTCACCCCCACCGTCGCCTGAGTCGTAAATGTCAGGGCATCCCGTTCCAGCCGTGCCAGCGCTTCCGCCATCAGCGCAGCGCCAATGAGCATCAACCGATCGTGCAGATCGCCGGCCGTCATATCGGGTCCGATGGTGCATTTTTCGACCATGGCCACTGGGCCGGTGTCCAGTCCTTCTTCCATCCGCATGACCATCATGCCTGTCTCGGTATCGCCGGCCATGACGGCGCGTTGAATAGGGGCGGCGCCGCGCCAGCGCGGCAACAGCGACGCGTGACCATTGAGGCAGCCGAGCCGCGGCGCCTCGAGAATGGGTATGGGCAACAGCAAGCCATAGGCGACGACCACGGCGACATCGGCCCGCAAGGCGCGGAACGCCTGCTGCTCGGCCTCGCTTTTCAGCGACACCGGCGTTCGCACCTCGACGCCCAGCCGCTCCGCCTCGCGCTGCACCGGCGACGGCGTCAGTTCCAGCCCGCGGCGACCGGCGGCGCGCGGCGGCTGGGTATAGAGGGCTTCTATCTCATGTCCGGCGTCCGCGATCGCCCGCAGCGTCGGCACGGAGAATTCAGGGGTACCCATGAAGATGACGCGCAAGGGCATTTTTGAGCCCTATCCCACCAACTTGCCCGGCGCCTTGTTGCCTGCTTTGTCCCTGGCGAGCTTCTTGAACTTCTTCATCACCATGTCGCGCTTCAGCTTGGAGATGTGGTCGATGAACAGAACGCCGTTGAGATGGTCGATCTCATGCTGCAGGCAAGTCGCCATCAACCCTTCGGCCTCGATCTCCTGCAGTTTGCCGTCGCGATCGAGATATTTCACCCGCACGGCGGCGGGACGTTCGACCTCGGCATAGTAATCCGGGATCGACAGGCAACCCTCCTCGTAGACCGAGCGCTGATCGGCGCTCTCAAGGATTTCGGGATTGATGAAGACATGCGGCGCCGGCGTCTCGTCCTCCTTGGCGAGATCGATCACCAGCATGCGCAGCGGTTCGCCGACCTGGATCGCCGCCAGACCGATGCCCGGCGCATCATACATGGTGTCCAGCATGTCGTCGGCCAGTTTGCGCAAAGCGCCGTCGACGCGCTCGACCGGTTTCGAAACCTGGCGCAGGACGGGATCGGGAAGGATGATGAGCGGCTTGATCGACATGGCGTCTCACCTAAGACCTCGCACGAAAAGCGTCAACCGGGGCATTTGCAGCGCCGTTCACGTTTTGATCTGTGCCGTCAGGCCGAATCATCTATGCTGTCCTATATGAACGACTTGACCACCATCCTGTCCGAACCAATCGCCCGGCTCGGCGCCACCACGATCACGCTCGGCCACGCGCTGGCATTCGGCGCGATCCTGTTTCTGGGCCTGTTCGTGGCGCTCATCGTCGCGCTCTGGCGCTCGGCCAAGGCGCGTGCGGTGGCTGCCGCGGAAGCCGCCGACCACGCCCGTGACGCCGAGGCGCGGATGGCCGGCATCTTGGCAAGCCAGGCCGAGATGCAGGGCCGCATGGGCGCCATCGCCGAAGTGTTCGGGGCGCGGCAGGCCGAACTCACACAGTCGATCGGACAACGTCTCGACGCGATGACCGGCCGTCTCGGCCAGACCATGACCGAGCAGACGAAATCGACGCATGAGAGCCTCGCCAAACTGCAGGAGCGGCTGGCGGTCATTGATACCGCGCAAGGCAACATCCAGTCGCTCGCCAGCCAGGTCGTGCAACTTCAGGCAATCCTTTCCAACAAGCAGACGCGCGGCGCCTTTGGCCAGTCACGCATGGAGGCGATCGTCGCCGACGGCCTGCCGCACGGCGCTTATGAATTTCAGGCGACTTTGTCGAATGGCAGCCGACCCGATTGCCTGGTGAAGATGCCGAACGGCGCGCCCGCACTTGCCATCGACGCCAAGTTTCCGCTGGAAGCCTGGAACGCCATCCGTGCCGCCGAAGGCGTCGATTTGCAGAAGGTCGCCGCACAAGCGTTTCGGCGCGATATCGAGGTGCATGTCCGCGATATTTCCGAAAAATACCTGATCCAGGGCGAGACGCAGGACACCGCCTTCATGTTCGTTCCGTCGGAATCGGTGTTCGCCGAGATCCACGAGAATTTCGAGGGGATTGTCCACAAAGCGCACCGCGCCCGCGTCGTCATCGTCTCGCCATCGCTGCTGATGCTGTCGATCCAGGTCATTCAGGCGATTCTCAAGGACGCCCGCATGCGCGAGCAGGCGCATCTGATCCAGGGCGAAGTCATCCGGCTGATGGAGGATGTCTCGCGCCTCGACGAGCGGGTGCGCAAGCTGCAGAGCCATTTCGGCCAGTCGGCCAAGGATATTGACGAAATCCTCGTCTCGACGTCGAAGGTGACCAAGCGCGGCCAGAAGATCGAGGCGCTGGAGTTCGGCGCGCAGCCGACGGAGGGCGACGCCGGATCGGCGGGGACGACACATGGGACCGGCGCGAGGGCCGAAGCAGGCGCACGCGTCGCCGACTCCAAGACCGGCCAGCTGAGGCTAAGAGTGGTCGAAGGCGACGACTGAGAGGCTACTGCTCCTCGACGATCGTCGTGCCTTCGAATTCCGGCAGCCAGTGCAGCGCCGAGCGGTGCCAGATCTGTTTTCTCGGGATCAGTTGTTCGCGCTGCCGCGCCGTGCCGACCCTGATGCCGTAGACTTTCGGCCCGTCGCCAACCGACGTGGCGTAGAGATGTGAACCGCACTCGCCGCAAAAGGCCTGGGCGCGCCTGGCGCCGCTCGGTGCGGTCTTGATGTAGATCTTCGGCGTCCCCTTGGTGATCCGGTAGTGCTCCTCCGGCGCCGGCACGGTCACGCGGAAGGCCGTGCCCGTCAGTTGCTGGCAATCGGTGCAGTGGCAGATACTGGTCTTTTCCGGATCGACTTCTGCCTCGTAAGTGATGGCGCCGCAATGGCACCCGCCGTCGATCTTCATCTTCATTCCTCCCAAAATCCGTTCGGCAATGCTTGAGCGACGTGCGCCCGTTTGGACACATAGTATGCTGTAATGCTTTGCATCTACACATCATGCTTTCCGAAATCGACTCCGACTTTCAAGCCGGCGGGCCCAGGTTCCGCTGGTCTGTGGCCTGACGAAGAGTCGCGTGACCTCGGGCATCTCGGTCTTCAGCCGTGCCTCGATGCGTTCGAGGCAGGCCTCGATCTCGGGCGCCGATAAATGTCCTCGAACTCGATGCTCAAGCCGGCGACGATCTCCCGAGGACCCATATGGACGGTCAGCACGCCGTTGGCCCGCTGAACCGCCGCATCCTGCTGGGCAATGGTCAGCACTCTTTTCTGTTTTTCGGGCGAGGCCGGTTCGACCATCCGCAGTTGGCCGGGCGCCGAAGGATACGCTTCGCGGGACACTTCTTTTCCGACGCGCTCTCCGGCCGCAGAAGTCTCAACCTTGCCAGAGGTGAACTTCTAACCCTTAAGCGGTTATCGCGGAGCGCATTCCGGGCCACAACCGATTTGCGACATCCCCACTGATTCACTGCCGTCTAGCGCCAGATGCGAAATCCGCTGTGAGAGTGGGGGCTTAGCAACAACCGCTCAAGGTCGGTCCGTCATGGCAGGGCTGACGTGTTTTCATCGAGCCAAGACTGACGCTAGTACCGTGCCGGGAATGAGCTATAATTCAGATACCAATGACTGCCGGGCGCTTGCACAATGGCTGGACTGGGTGAACAGATTGCGCGTCAGCAGCGCACCATGGGACCGCTCCTGGTAGCGGCAGTGGTCATCGGCCTTATAGGTCTGCCCGTCGCAGCTTGGCTCGACCTTCGAGACCTATCGGAACGGATGCTGCGCACGCAAGCCAGCGAAATCAGCCGGATCATCGACGAAATGCGCGGATTCTACGGCAGCGAAGTCGTGGGACGCGTGCTGCAAGCCGACGACGCCGTGACCGCGACGCACAACTACCGGGACGTGCCAGGCGCGATCCCTATTCCAGCAACCCTCTCGATCGAACTCGGCAAGCGCATCAGCGCTCACGACGGGTCGGTCAAATATCGGTTCGTCTCGGATCTACCTTTCAAAGGTCGCGACCCCCATCAGCTCGATGTATTCGAGCGGAATGCAATCTTTGCTTTGCGCGCCAACCCGAAGGAGCCGGTCATCGAAGTCTCGGGTTCGCTGTTTGACCGGCACGTCCGCGCCGCGGCCCCGGTTGTAATGGGACAAGTCTGCGTGACCTGCCATAACTCACACCCGGACAGCCCCAAGACGGACTGGAAGGTAGGGGATGTCCGAGGGATCCAGGAGATATCAGTCAAACAGCCCATTGCTGCGAACGTCCTCGCTTTCAAATATCTGCTCCTATATTTCGGCTTCGCGGCGGCGGCGGGCCTGACGTTCATTCTCCTGCAGCGTCGGCAGTCCGCCTTGGTTCAGGGCATCAATAAGGAGCTTTCCGAGGCAAACGACTTCCTGGCCGCAATCTCATTGAAGATCGCCAAATACCTCTCGCCTCAAATTTACAAAAGCATCTTCAGCGGCCAGAAGGACGTCACCATCGCGACCGAGCGCAAGAAGCTCACGATCTTTTTCTCCGACGTCAAGGATTTCACCGCGATCGTGGAACGGCTCCAGCCCGAGGACCTGACGGTTCTCCTCAACGAGTACTTCACCGAGATGTCGACGATCGCGCTCAAACACGGCGCCACCGTCGACAAGTTCATCGGCGACGCGCTTCTTGTGTTCTTCGGAGACCCCGAGACGCAAGGCGTCGAGGAGGACGCGAGAGCCTGCTTGCGCATGGCTGTCGACATGCAGCGTCGGCTGGAGCAGTTGAACAGGGTGTGGCGTGACCGCGGAGTTGAACGGCCCTTCCAAGCTCGCATGGGCATCAACACGGGCTATTGCAATGTTGGGAACTTCGGTTCCGATGATCGGATGGACTACACGATCATCGGAGCCGAAGCGAACTTGGCGGCCCGTCTGCAGTCGATTGCCGAGCCTGGCGGCATCTGCCTCAGCTATGAGACTTACGCGCTCGTCCGCGACCTTGTCCGGGCGCGTCCGTTAGCACCGATTGCCATGAAGGGGATCAGCCGGGAGGTTGTCCCCTACGAAGTCGAGGGCCTCCTGGGTGAACTGGCCCAGCGCCCTCAGGTCATCAGCGAGCACGCGACTGGCCTCGACTTGTTCCTCGATGTTGAGGCAATCGACGAGAACGGGGTCGAGCGAGCGAAGAAACGACTTTCGGAGGCGCTCCTGGCCTTAACCATCCGAAGCAAGCCCGCCGCTTTTTAGGTTCTTGAACGTCTGACCGCATTTGAGACTTTGGCAAGCGCCACTACAGTGCAAGCTAATCTAAGTAGGCCGCCTCCAGAAACTGTCCCACTGTCAGGGCACCTCTATGCCCAGCATCATCTCGTCGAGTGCTGCTTCTCCAAACTCAAGCAGTTCCGCCGGGTCGCAACCGCTTAGAGAAGACCGCCCGCAATTACCGCGCCGTTGTCACTCTCGCGGCTATTGTCTTGTGGTTGCGCTAACTGTCCACACGGCCTAGTCGACGATCTCTTCCGTCCAGACCTTGAAACCGGCCAGCGTGCCCGGCCCGAAAATATGGGTCAGCGGCACATCGGCAGCGTCGCGGCCGGAGGCGATCAGGATACGGCCAATGCGCGGCGCATTGTTGCGCGGATCGAAGGCATGCCAGCGGCCGCCGAGATAGACCTCCATCCAGGCGGCAAAATCCATGTCCGACCACGGTTTCGGTAGGCCGATGTCACTGATGTAGCCGGTGCAGTAGCGCGTTGGGATGTTCAAGGCGCGGCAGAAGGCGACGGCGAGATGGGCGAAGTCCCGGCAGACGCCGCTTTGCTCACGGTAGGCCTCAGCTGCCGTGCGCGTTGGCCGCGCATTGCCGTAATTGAAGATGATGTGGTTGTGGACGAAGTCGCAGACCGCCTGCACGCGTGGAATGCCGAGCGGCGTGTGGCCGAACAGCCGCCACGCCTCGGTCGCCAGCACATCGCTCTCGCAATAGCGGCTGGGCAGCAGGAACAGCAATGTTTCCGACGGCAGATCGCGGACCTCGTGCTGCCAGGCCATCAGATCGCCGATCTCGAAAGTGCCGGGATCCCGGATCACCGCGTCAGTGCCAAAGCTGAAGCGACCCGGCGGGGCGACAAGACGGTTGCACCAATTGCCGAAACTATCGCGGTAGCTCTCGATCGGCACCGGTAGGTTCGAGGTCAGGAAGTCAGGCCGTTCGAGATCTGACGCACGGGAATAGTGGACGTTGAGCATCGCGATCAGCGGCGTTTCCTGCGGAAAGTCGAAGCTCATCTCGCAGCCGATATGGATTCGCATTGTCGTCCTGACCCGCCCTGCCTGATCGTCACCCGGCGAAAGGACGGGCCGATGCTGCAGCGCAAAAAAGATCATCGCACGGACCAACGCGGTTTACGAGCGAATTAGAGATCGGTTGATAGCCGCCCGCCGTCCCCACGCCAGATTATGCCACTTGCGGTCGCGCATTTCTCTTGGTTCATTTCGCTTGCCACAATCGGAGGAACGAATCATGGCTAAAGGTGCGATGAAGGCGGGCAAAGAAGCCCGCAAACCGAAGAAAGACGCGAAAAAACCCGCTGCTGCGCCGACCCTGAAAACGCCGCCCGTCAAGGCGACCAAACTCAAGGACAGGTAAGCCTCGGCGTTTCGGCGCAAAGGTCATGACCGACGGCATTTCAGAACCAATCGATGTTCAGCGATTGGTCCTGAAATGCCGTCGGCGCTGCTGTTGATTAGGCACCCGAAATTTCTATATCAATGCAGCGAAGACGGCTTCGCGCTTTGCGAAAAGACCGGGACGACCCGCAATCCAATGGAGCGTTCCGATGTCGTGGATTCTTCTCTTCTTCGCTGGCCTGTTCGAGATCGGCTGGGCGATCGGCCTCAAATATACTGACGGATTTTCGAAGCCGCTTCCGACGGTCCTGACGGTTGTCTCGATGGTTGTCAGTCTCGCCTTACTCGGACTGGCGCTGAAGACGCTGCCGGTCGGCACGGCCTACGCGGTGTGGACCGGCATCGGCACCGTCGGCACGGCGCTGCTTGGCATCTGGCTGCTCGGCGAGCCCGCGACCGCGATCAGGCTGGCCTGCATCGCAGTCATCGTCTGCGGCATCATGGGATTGAAACTCGCGGCCTAGTTTTTTGCTGCCAGGCCGCAGCACAAACGCCTTCAGGGCCGCTGCAAAGGCGGCCCTGAACTTGATTAGTGAAATCGCGCTGTAGGAGCGCTAGCGAGCGGAAAAGCCCGGAGGCGTCCTGCCGGTGCGCTGCTTGCGCGCCGCATAACGCGCGTCGCGCTTGGCCTTGCGCTCGGCCTCGTCGGCAAGCAGACGAGCGATGCGCTCGTTCTCTTCGGCTTCCCGGATCTTCGCTTCCGCCTGCGCCGCTTCTTCCGCAGCGATACGCGCTGCTTCGGCAGCAGCTTCGCGCTCGGCCTTTTCGGCCGCTTCGCGCGCCAGCTTTTCCTGTTTCAGCCTGGCCTTTTCGGCCTCGCGTATCGCACGAGCTTCGAGGATTGCCTTGCGTTCGGCCTGTCGTGCCAGCACCGCTGGATCGTCTGCTGCCGGCTTTGCCTTAAAGCGCTCGAGAAGCGCCCTCTTTGCCTCGTTTGCGGCATTGCGCCGCTCGAAAACGTCTTTTTCCCTATAGATAGCCAAGTCCACTTCCCTGGAGTCAATTTGCGAGGCTTACATACGCGTGAAAACCCAGAGTTCAAGCGCCAAAACGGTATGCCAGCCATGAAATTCTGAGCTGTTGCAGTCGGGTGACGCCTTTTCGGCTGAATTCGGCAGAAACGGACATGCACTGTTCACCATCCGGCCCTCTGGCGGCGCGGCGGGCCGGTCGCTACCTGTAGCGCGGAAAACAAACGCCAGGATGACAGATGATGGAACTCGGTCTCTACACCTTCGCGACGTCAGCCCGGAACCGGGCCCCGGTGCCATCGGTGCGCATGAGCGGCTGCGCAACCTGATCGAGGAGATCGAGCTGGCCGACCAGGTCGGTCTCGACGTGTTTGGGCTGGGCGAGCATCACCGTCCCGATTATGCGGCTTCAGCGCCGGTCGTGGCCCTGGCCGCGGCGGCCGAACGCATCAGGCGCATAAAGCTGACCAGCGCGGTCACCGTGCTTTCCTCCGACGATCCGGTTCGTGTCTTCCAGCAGTTTGCGACACTCGACCTTCTATCCGGCGGCCGGGCCGAGATCATGGCTGGGCGCGGCTCGTTCATCGAATCCTTTCCGCTGTTCGGCTACAATCTCGAGGACTATGACGAGCTCTTTGCCGAAAAGCTCGACCTGCTGCTTGCCATCCGCGATCATGTCAAGGTGACCTGGTCGGGCAGGCTGCGCGCTCCGATCAACGATCGCGGCGTCTATCCCCGCCCGTTCCAGGACCGATTGCCGATCTGGATCGCGATCGGCGGCACACCGCAATCCGCCGCGCGTGCCGGTGCGCTCGGCCTGCCGCTGGCGCTGGCCATCATCGGCGGCGAGCCGGCGCGGTTCGCACCGCTGTTCGACATCTACAGGGAGGCGGCCAACCGGGCCGGCAATGATCCGGCTGATCTGGCCACCAGCCTCAACGTGCACGGCTTCATCGCGGAGACCACCGACCAGGCAGCCGACGATTTTTATGGGCCGCAGGCGGAGGTGATGAACCGCATCGGCCGCGAGCGCGGCTGGGGTCCGACGTCGAGGGCACATTTTGACCAGTCGCGCGGCCCGAACGGTGCGCTGTTCGTCGGCAATCCCGAACAGGTGGCCGAGAAGATCATTGCCCAGCACAGGATATTCGGCAACGATCGCTTTCTGCTGCAAATGGCGATCGGCACCATGCCGCACGCTAAGATCATGAAGGCGATAGAACTCTACGGCACCAAGGTGGCGCCGATCGTGCGCAAGGAAACGGCGAAGGCCATCCTTGCCGTGGCCGCGCCGGCCGTCTGATTCGTCGGCAAGATCGATGTAGGGCTAAGGTCGTCGTCGACGCCGGCTACCGCATCGGTCCGAAATCGGAATCGATTTTCGGAAAGCACGATGCGCAGATTCAAAGTGTTAGAGCGCACTTTGTGCGTCCAAGTGGACGCACGTCGCTCTAACGGAACTTTGAAGCCGCAAAGACGTTTCCGCCCACGGTCTACGCCAATCGCGGTGTGCCGCCGAGGGCCAGAATGAAAGCCGAACCCGCCGCTTCGGGCGCAGGCGCTGCCGATAGCCCGGATTCGCGCGCCAAGGCGCGTGCGGATACCCATCTGATGCGTTCGCTGCTCGTTGGCATCTTCATCCTTATGGCGATCTATGCGCTCTACTTCGCCCGTGCCTTCTTCATGCCGGTCATTCTGGCTTTCCTGCTGGCATTGACGCTGACGCCGATTGTCCGCTTCCTGCGCAAGCATGGCATGCCCGATCCCATGTCGGCGACATTGCTGGTGCTGCTGTCGTTCTGCGTCATCGCCGTCGCAGGGTATTTGCTTAGCGGCCCGGTCATCGACCTCATCAATAACACCTCGTCGATCGGCCAGCAGCTTGCGGAACGTCTGGCGCAACTGCGCCGTCCGTTCGAAAGGATCGTGGAAATTTCGCGTCAGATAGAGGGACTGACGCAGACCTCCCAGGAGCCCGGCGTTCAGAGGGTGGCCATGGCGCCATCGGGCCTTCTCTCACAGGCCGCCGGCAATGTGCTGTCGGCCGGCACCAGCATCACCATCGTCTTCGTCCTGTCGCTGTTCCTGCTCGCCTCCGGCACGATGTTCTATGAGAAGATTGTCCAGTCCTTCCCCAGCCTCAGCGAAAAGAAGCGGGCGCTGCGCGTCGTCCATGACGTCGAACGTGAGATCTCGCACTATCTGCTTACTATCACGGTCATCAATACATGTCTCGGCGTTGTCATCGGGCTCGGCCTGTGGGCACTCGGCCTGCCCAACGCGCAGGTCTGGGGCGCTGCAGCGGCTCTGCTCAATTTCCTGCCCTATATCGGTGCGCTGATTACGATCACGCTGGTTACCGTGATCGCGCTGATCAGCTTCGAGACGATCTCCTATGCGCTGCTGGCGCCAGCCTTCGTCATTTTGTGCGTCATCATCGAAGGACAGTTCGTGACGCCGACGGTGGTTGGCCGCCGCCTCGAGATCAATGCAGTGGCAATCCTCATCGCCATTGCCTTCTGGTCCTGGCTGTGGGGTTTTGTCGGCGCACTGATAGCGGTACCGCTGCTGGTCGTCATCAAGGTGTTCTGCGACCACTTCGACCGGCTCAGCCATGTCGGCAATTTCCTGGCGGCGCAGCATACGGCGGTTGAGGACGAAGAGATTTCAGAAACCGAGAAGGCGGCGGGCGCATGATCCGAGAACCTGGATAAGTTCCGGAAACGACCTCTCGAATTCAAAATTTCAGAGCGTCCTTTGCGCCTGCCTGGACGCGCGGCGTCTGTTCAATTTTTTGAATTTGTGGCTGTGGCGGTCGCTTCCTACATCCCTCCCGTCCACAGGATCCCCCCATGACCGCTCTTTCCGTTCTCGACCTGTCGCCGATCGTCGAAGGCAGCAACGCTCCGCAATCACTCGCCAATTCGCTCGATCTCGCCCGCCATGCCGAGCGGCTGGGATACAAACGCTACTGGCTGGCCGAGCATCACAACATGCCGGGCATCGCCAGCGCCGCCACCTCTGTCGTCATTGCCCACGTTGCAGGCGGCACCAGAACGATACGCGTCGGCGCCGGCGGCATCATGCTGCCCAACCATTCGCCACTGGTCATCGCCGAGCAGTTCGGCACGCTTAACGCATTGCATCCCGGCCGCATCGACCTCGGCTTTGGCCGGGCGCCGGGCACCGACATGGGCACGGCGCGCGCGCTGCGCCGCAACCTCGAGGCCGGCGCCGACAGTTTTCCGCAGGATGTCGTCGAGCTGATGGGCTATTTCCAGCCGGCCGAAGACGGTCAGCGTATCCGAGCTGTGCCCGGCGAGGGCGAGCAGGTGCCGATCTGGATCCTGGGCTCGAGCCTCTATGGCGCGCAGCTAGCCGCCATGCTCGGTCTGCCCTACGCCTTCGCCTCGCATTTCGCACCGGCCGAACTCGACCACGCACTGGAGATCTACCGCTCGGGCTTCCAGCCATCGAAGCAGCTCGACAAGCCCTATGTCATGCTCGGCCTCAACGTGTTCGCGGCGCCCTCCGACGCTGAGGCGCGGCTGCTGTTCACCTCGCTGCAGCAGGCCTTCGTCAATCTGCGCACCGGCCGACCCGGCCGATTGCCGCCGCCGGTCGAGGGATATGAGCGCGACCTCGACCCGATGGCCAAAACCATGCTTGGCCAGGCGCTGTCCTGCGCCGTCGTCGGCGCCCCGGAAACGGTCAGGCAAGGCATCGAGGCGTTCGTGCGGCGCACCGGTGCCGACGAGCTGATGGTCACCGCGCAGATTTTCGACCACACAGCGCGGGTGCGATCGTTCGAGATCCTGAGCGACGTCCACAAATCGCTGTCGGAAGCGGCCTGACGTTCTTTTCGAGGCTGCTAAAGGCGTGTCACGCGCTGACGCTTTGTGCGATCGCCGCCAAGGGCGCCCCCACTGGCCGGCATGAATTGCGGATCATCAGCCGTCCCTTGAGCGTCAGCTTGCGCGGCGGCGCGTCCCTGTTTCCGGCGAGCCGGTCGAGCAGCAGATTGGCCGCCTGCTCGCCGATCGCCTTGACCGGTTGTGCGACTGTGGTCAGTTGCGGCTGGAACACGTCCGACCATGGAAAATCGTCGAAGCAGGCAACCGAAATATCCTCGGGGCAGAACAGCCCGATATCGCGGATCGCCTTCATGGTGCCGATCACCATCGGGTTGTTGGCCGAGAAGATGGCGCTCGGGCGGTCGTGCAGCGAAAGCAGCTGCATCGTCGCGTTGTAGCCGTCGACTTCGTGGAAATTGCCGAAGCGAATAAGCTCGTTCTCGACCGGCAGGCCGGCAGTCTGGAGCGCCTCGCGATACCCTGTCATGCGGTCATGCATGGGCGAGATGTCGAACGATCCGGAGATGTAGCCGATCCGCTTGTGGCCGAGATCGATCAGATAGGTGATCGCGTCGAACACCGCGCGCTGGTTGTCGAGAACGACGGTGTCGGTATCGACGCCTTCGCAAACGCGGTCGAGCATCACCACCGGCACGTTGGCGTCGTCGACAATTCTCTTCAGGATCGCGCCGTCGCCGACGCGCGCGACGATCAGTCCGTCGACCATCCGGTCGAGCAGCAGCCTGATCTGGTCGTCCTGCGTGTTCAGATCCTCGTCCGTGCAGCACAGCATGACCGCGTAGCCGGCGCGGTCGAATGCCTGCTGGATGACCGAAACGACATCGGTGAAGAACGGATTGGTGATGTGGGGAACGGTAAGCCCGATGGTGCGGGTCGTGCCCATCTTCAGGCTGCGGGCGATCGCGTTGCGGTTGTAGCCGATGTCGCGGATCGCCTGTTCGATACGCTGGCTGAGCTCGGGACTGACGGTCGCGGTGCCGTTGATCAGCGCCGAGACGGTGGCGACCGAAACACGCGCCACCTCAGCCACGTGCAGCATCGTTGGGGCCGTGGACCTTCGCTGCTTTTTTCGCCCTGACGCCATCATTTTCGAAACGTTTCACCGCCCTCTCTGACTGCAATACCTACGGAATCTCGCGGATTTGCGCAAGAATTGAAATGCATCAATCCCGCCTCGTCAGATAGCAGCTTGACATGATCGAAACGTTTAGATTAGCGTTTGAGGCGTTCGACGACGACGGAAGGGAGGCCGTTATTGTCATGGAGCCTGGCAATTTCGGCACGTCCGGAGATGATGCGGCTGCGGCCGCCCGCTCGGCTGTCGTTCTGAGCGCCGAGCACATCTCCAAGACGTTCGGTGGCATCGCCGCGCTTGTCGATGTCGGCTTCGACCTGCGGCGCGGCGAGGTCCATGCGCTGATGGGGGAAAACGGCGCCGGCAAGTCGACGCTGATGAAGATCCTCTCCGGCATCTATACGGACTACGACGGAACAGTGAACGTCGATGCCAATCCGATCCGTTTCGCCGGCGTACGTGACGCCGAGCACGCCGGCATCGCCATCATCCACCAGGAACTCAATCTCGTCCCCGAACTCAGCGTTGCCGATAACATCTTCCTGGGGCGCGAGAAGCTGATCGCCGGACTTATCGTCGACCGCAAGGCAAGCAGCCATGCCGCCGGTGCGCTGCTGCAGAGGCTCGGCATCGAGCTCAACCCGGAAGCGCGGGTCGGCAGCCTGCGCGTCGGCGAGCAGCAGCTGGTCGAGATCGCCAAGGCACTGTCGATGTCGGCGCGTATCCTGATCATGGACGAGCCGACTTCGGCGCTTTCGCCGGCCGAATGCCAAAGGCTGTTCCGGATCATCCGTCAGCTTGCCGACAGCGGCGTGGCGATCGTCTACATCTCGCACCGCATCGACGAGGTCATGCAGCTGGCCGGCCGGGTCACCGTGTTTCGCGATGGACGCCACGTGCTCACCGAGGCCATGGCAAAGCTCGACGAAGACACCATCATTTCGGCGATGGTCGGGCGAAACCTGCTTGCCTCCTCTCAGGAAGAGCGTGGCCCTAGCGGTAAGATCGTCCTCTCCGTAAGCGGCCTATCGCTGTCGAAACCCGACCGCCACGGCTGGCGCACCGCGCTCGACGGCGTCGACTTCGATCTTGCCGCCGGGGAAATTCTGGGGATAGGCGGGCTTCTGGGCTCGGGACGCACCGAAATCCTGGAGACCATCTTCGGTTCCAGCGGCGGCCGCGCCGGCGGCGAATTCCGGCGCGCCGGCGAGCCGGTGGAGATCCGTGCGCCGCGCGACGCCCGCCGGCTCGGCATCGCCCTGGTGACCGAGGACCGCAAGACGCAAGGCCTGCATCTTCAGGCCTCAATCACCGACAATGTCGCGCTGCCGCTGGTCGGCGCGCTGGCGCGGTTCGGCCTTCGCTCGCGGGCCGCCGAGCAAGGCCTGGCGCGGCACGCCGTCAAGGCGCTCGGCATTCGCTGCGGGACCATCGAGCAGCCGGCCGGCACACTGTCCGGCGGCAACCAGCAGAAGGTCGTCATCGGCAAATGGCTGGCGACGCGGCCGCGGGTGCTGTTGCTGGACGAGCCGACACGCGGCATCGATGTCGGCGCCAAGCGGGATATCTACGATCTCATCTTCAAGCTGGCGCAAGACCGCCTCGCCATCGCCGTCATCAGCTCGGAATTGCCGGAGCTGCTGCATCTTTCCGACCGCATCCTGGTTATGGCCGATGGTCGCCAGACGGGGATCCTTTCCCGCGCGCAAGCCAGCGAGGAGGCCATCATGCGGCTCGCGGCGCCGCGCCGGACCATGACGAGACCCGCAGCATGAGCATCTTGAACATCCTGTCCCGGACGAAGCTCTATTGGGGCCTGATCGCCATCTTCCTGATCGGCGTGCTGGGCTCGCCGATCAGCTCCAAGGGCAACAACATCTTCCTGTCCTACGGCAATCTGCTCGATGTGCTGCGCCAGGTGTCGACCACCGGCCTGATCGCCACCGGCATGACGGCGGTGATCATCACCGGCGGCATCGATCTTTCCGTCGGCTCGCTGATGGCGATCTGCACCGTGGTCTGCGCCATGCTGCTGACGGTTCCGGGCGTCACGCCGGCGGTGGTGCTGGGGGTGCCGACAGTTGCCGTAGTCGCCCTTTGCCTCGGCATTCTGGTCACCCGCTTCGTCTTCCTGAACATCGAAAAATCCCGCGCCGGTCCGCAGGCCACCCACGCCATCAAGCTGGATAGCGTTCGTGGACTGGTCACGCCCGGCATCATCGGGGTGATCCTGTGCAGTCTCGCGCTGTGGTTCTTGCTGCCGCAGGTTGGCTCAAAGTTCGGCGTGCTCGGCGTGTTGCTGGTGGCGCCTTGCGTCGGCCTGCTGTTCGGCGCACTCAACGGCTTCATCATCGTTGCCGGACGGCTGCAACCCTTCATCGTCACGCTGGCGATGATGGTGACGGCGCTCGGCATCGCCCGGCTGACCGCCGGCCAGAACAATGCGGTGCTGCCGGTCTATACCGGGTCGAACGCCACCGCCGATTTCGAAATGCTGCGCTCGCTGGTCTTCGGCGTGATCCCAATGCCGGGCCTCTTCTTCCTCGGAGCGATCCTGATCTACGGCGCGGTGCTGCGCTTCACCCCGTTCGGCCGCTACGTCTATGCAATCGGCGGCAATGAAGAGGCGGCACGGCTGTCCGGCATCGCCGCCGGCCGCGTCAAGATCGCCACGTACGCCATGTCCGGGCTGCTGGCCGGCGTGGCGGCGGTGCTCTATGTCGCGCAATACAGGCAAGGCAAGCCGGATGCCGGCGCCGGGCTGGAGCTCGATGCCATCGCCGCCGTGGTCATCGGCGGCACCAGCCTGATGGGCGGACGCGGCAGCCTCATCGGCACATTCTGCGGCGTGCTGATCTTCGGACTGCTCTCGAACATCCTGCAATTGCACAACATCAATTCGAACCTTCAGCTCGTACTGAAGGGGATGATCATCATCGGCACCGTGCTCGTCCAGGAGCGCAATGCCGTTGATCTTCTCTTCTATCTGCGCCTGGTATTTGCGCCTCTCTGGGGCGGGCAGGCGCACAAGGAAACGACCGCAGCAAAGCGGCCGTCAAAAGAGACCCCGTCTCTAAATCTTGGAGGAAACAAGAAATGAAACGACGTGAATTGCTGAAGCTCGCCGCCGTCACCGCGGCACTGCTGACCACGACCGCGCTTTTGGCCAGCGGCAACGCCTACGCGCAGGACAAGAAGTGGAAGATCGGCTTCTCGCAGGTGACGACCATTGAGCCCTGGCGCGCCCAGTTCAACAAGGACATCCTGGCTGAGGCCGCCAAGCATCCCGAAGTCGAGCTGATCGTCACCGACGGCGAGGACAAGACGGAAAAGCAGGTCGCCGATGTCGAAAACCTGATCCGCCAGGAAGTCGATGCGCTCTTGGTGTCACCGAAGGAATCCGCTGGGTTGACCGGCGTCGTGCAGCAGGCGATCGACGCCAAGATCCCGGTCTTCGTGCTCGACCGCAATGTCGAAACCAAGGACTACACGCAGTTCGTCGGCGGCGACAACAAGCTGATCGGCCGGGCTGCCGGTGAATACGCCGTCGAGCTGCTCGGCGGCAAAGGCAAGGCATCAGGCAATGTCGTCGAGATCTGGGGCGGCATGGGCACCCAGCCAGCTCATGACCGTCATGACGGCTTCCATGAATTCACCGACAAGGAGCCGGGCATCAAATACCTGCTCGACCAGCAGTCGGGCGACTGGAAACAGGACCAGGCCTACAACATCATGGCCACGGCACTGCGCAACAACGAGAAGATCGACCTCGTCTATGGTCACAACGACCCGATGGCCTACGGCGCCTATCTTGCCGCCAAGGATGCTGGACGCGAGAAGGACATCAAGTTCATCGGCATCGACGGCCTGCCAAATGAAGGCGTAACGCTGGTCAACAATGGCGAGCTGACGGCGACGTTCACCTATGTGACACCGGGTGCCGAAGGGCTGCGGCAGGCGATCAAGTTTCTGAACGGCGAGAAGGTCGAAAAGACCATCACGCTGCCGACGCAGAAGATCACCAAGGAAAATGCCGTCCAGATCCTGAAGGAGCACGGGCTCTGAGACGAAGTCGTCGATGACGGCGCCCCACACCCCGGGTTTCGGGGGGCGGGGGCGGCCGGCCGGGGGGGGGCCGCGCTGGCCCACGCCCCGCTCACCCCCGCATGGCCCAAAGCCTCATGAAAATCGCGGCCTCCTTGGCCGAAAGCGGCGCCAGCGTTTCCTCGGTGATCTCGCGGGCGATCGGGATCAGCCGCTCGACGGCGTCGCGGCCTTCAGCGGTCAGATTGACCAGCAGGCGCCTTTTGTCGACCTCATGCTTGGAAAGCTCGACCAGGCCGCGCGCCTTGAGGCGGTCGATGACACCTTTCACGGTCGCCGCGTCCATGGCGATCAGGCTGCCAAGCTGGTTCTGCGAGGTCTCGCCGACATCGTGCAATTTGGCCAGGGCGGCGAATTGCGGCGGTGTCAGGTCGGCAATGTGCGCGGCGAAGATCGAGACATGGCGCTGGTGCGCCTTGCGCAGGATGAAGCCGACCTGCTCCTGCAAACGGTAGTCGTTTTCATCAGGCTCCTCGGCCTCGACCAGCTTGAGCTTGACGTCTTCGGCGCTCACCGCAGTCCGTCCCAAGCCTTGATATCTGTTGCCGCGAGCCCGCCCATGCGGTCGTGCACGCGCGGACCGCAGGTCATGGCGAGGCAGAACAGGATTTCGTCGGGACGAGGCCCGTCGCTGATGCCGACCTCCATGGCATCGAAATGGCTGCGCACATAAGCGGCGTTGATGTGCCCGAGCGGCACGTCGAGCCGCGCGCCGAAGGCGCCGACCTTCTTTGCCGATGGTACGATCGCCTTGGCATCGCCGAGCCGCTCGCGCATCGCATAGCCGCCAGGCACATGCCACAGTGCGCCATGCTCCAGCTCGCCGGCGATACCGACGATGGCGCCCTTGCCGTACCCGTCGATCTGTTTCACGTCGCCACCCAATGCAGCGATGAGCTTGTCGGAGAGCAGCAGCCCGAGCGGCTTCAGATCGTCCATGGCGCTCTGCAGCTCTTCCACGTAGCGGCCGGCGAATGGGTTCTTCACCACCGCCATGGCGGCAGCGCGGCGGCGCGGCACCTTTGCGACCGGCCCGCCCTCGTGAAATATCTCCTCCATCAGCACCGCAATCTTGCGGATCGCAAACTCAGGCATGGGCAATTTCCTTCCTTGATTTCTCATTGGGCGCGAGCGCCATGGGACCGGCGATCCGTGCCTGACCGGCAAGGAACAGCGCTGAAGCGGCAATCAGGCCGTGTCGTCGAAAATCTTCGGCGACGGCGAGCCCGCTGTCGAGCGCGGCGGCTATTTCGCTGGCGGAAAGCGCCCCGACGGCTTGGATGACCAGACGATCGCCAAGATCGCTGTCCGGCGCCAGATCGCGCGCCGGCACGCGCTCGATGGCAGGATGACCGGGCAGGTCAACGGCGTTGGCGAGCAGGGTCGCGGCGGCATCGGCTTCAGCACCGGTCCGCGCCAGCACCGTGACGGCGTCGGCGATGCCGAGCGAAAAGGAACGGCCGCGCCAGCCGCTTGTCGCGACGCCGCGGATCCCGTCTTCGGCGCGGATCGTGATCCGGTCAGCCAGTCCATGGCCCGTCCCGGCAATGGCGACGGTCATGGACCGGCCGTTGCCGAGATGGATCGCGCTGTCGCCGCCATTGTTGACGTAGGCGCGATCGAGCCGGCGGCCGCCCAGCAGCGCACCAAGCATTTCGTCGGCTACCGAACCGGCGACGGCAGCCATCGGCGTGATGAATTGTTTCGCCAGCGGAACAATCGCTGCTTCCATACGTCGCGCCGTCGGGCCAGCGAAAGCACGTGGTCGCGACGAGGCCGGGCGGCGCAGTTCTGGCAGTTCGTCGACGAGCTCCTGCAGGATTGTTCGAAACCGCGCCGCCGCCTGGCCATAGGCGGCGCGGCATTCGTCCGCATCGCCAAATGCCTCAATGATCAGGTCGATCGGGCCGTGATTGAGATGCAGCCGCCTGCCGTCCTCAAGCCAACGTACCTGCGGCCCGTTCATCACCCGGCCCCGTTGCCGGCTGCACGCCGCAACTGCGCCAGCGGCGGCCACGGATTGCGGTCCGGCGCAGCCGTGCCGCGGCGCGGGTTGAGATACTCGCCACCTTTGGCCAGAATGTCGTCAACGCTGCGGATCTCGGCTTCGTAGCCGCCGAGCCTGATATAATCGTCGCGGCGCAGGGTGAACTCGATCGGCGCCACCAGCGCCGGCGTCGGCACATAGCCGAAGGCGCCTTCCGGCACGCGGGTGACATCGACCATCAGCGTGATGCCGCCGCCCGGCCAGACATAGACCGGCGCGCCGCCGACCGTCACATAAGTCGTCAGGCCCTGCACCGAGCGGGTCAGATTGACCGGGTTCTCGGTCACCCCGGCGCGCAGCGAGCCGCCGGCACCGCCGACGAACAGCACGGTGCACAGCGCCGGCTCGCAATTGTCCTCGATCAGGCCGACGGATTTTTGCAGCCGCTCCGGGAACGGTTTCTGCACCGGCTTCAACTCGTCGTCGAGCTCGTAATAGGCGAACTGCTCGCCGGTGGTCGAGACCATCAGCAGCGACAGGCCAGGCCGCGCGCCCTTTTTCGCATTCCATTCGCCGAGGATCGACAGCGGATCGGAGATGCTGGTGCCGCCCCAGCCGAGGCCGGGCTCCGACACTTTGAAATAACGGCCCGGCGTCGAACGGCGGCCGATGATTTTTATCCCCGTGTCCTGCCAGCCGAGCACCTTGCCTGCCTGATGCTCGGAGACGACGCCGGTGATGTGGTCGTCGACCACCACCACTTCGTCGACCAGGCCGCGCCATTGGGTGGCGAACATGCCGATGGTGGCCGAGCCGCAGCCGACACGCATGCGACGTTCAACCTTGCCGTCGATGACCGGCGGCTTGCCGGCTTCGACGACGACCGTGGCACCGCCGTCGATGGTGAGCTCGACCGGCTTGCGGTTGCACAGATTGAGCAGCGCATCGCAGGTGGCGCGGCCTTCGGCTTTCGAGCCGCCGGTCAGATGATGCACGCCGCCCAGCGACAGCATTTGCGAGCCATATTCGCCTGTCGTGACATGGCCGATCGCCTCGCCCGCCGAGCGGACCGTCGCCGTTTCGGGACCGATATGACGGTCGGTATCGATCTTCACCTTGACGCCGCAGTAGGAGAAGATGCCCTCTGTGACGACGGTGACGAGATCGACGCCTTCGACCTCCTGGCTAACGATGAAGGGCGCCGGCTTGTAGTCGGGATAGGTGGTGCCGGCGCCGATCGCGGTGACGAAGCGGCGGCCGGTGTTGACCAGTTCGCCGTCCCAGGCCTCGCCTTCAGCGATGAAAGGAACAACCGCGCCACCGGTCTCGGTCGCATGATCGAGGATGGTCAGCGGATCCATCCGCACGATCCTGCCGCCGACATTGCCGTAGCGATCACAGGCGCCGGTGCGGCCATCTGATATGTAGCACATGACCGGGCAGGCATCGCAGCGGATTTTTTCCGCCACCTGCTTCTCGCCGGGATCATGCGTCTCGAAGCGTTCGGCAAGCTCGCTCATCGGCGCGCCTCCTTGTCGCGGATCGCGGCGCGGATGCGGGTCGGCGTCGCCGGAATTTTGCTGACCAGGACGCCGGTGGCATGGCGCATGGCGTTGAGGATCGCGGGCGCCGTCGGGATCAGCACATGTTCGCCCAGACCCTTGGCGCCAAAGGGTCCTTCCGGATCCGGAACTTCGATCAGGATGGTTTCGATCGGCGGGACGTCGCCGATCGTCGGGATGAGATAATCGTGCAAATTCTCGGTGCGGCCGGGGATGTACTCCTCCATCAGCGCCATGCCGATGCCTTGCGCGATGCCGCCCTCGATCTGGCCTTCGGCGAGCAGCGGATTGATCGCCTTGCCGACATCATGCGCGGCGGTGATCTTGATCAGCTCCACCGTGCCGAGCTTGAGGTCAACCTCCAGTTCGGCGATCTGCGCGCCGTAGCCATAGACGGCATAGGGCTTGCCCTGACCCTTGGCGTCGAGCGGCTGCGTCGGCGGATCGTAGCTTTCCTCGGCGCGGAAGACCAAGCCATCGGCATCGGCCTCCAGCGTGGACAAATCGATATGCCGTGTCGCTTCGCCCTCGCGGATGGCCAGGCTTGTGCCATCGAGAGCGATCGCCGCTTTTTCCGACACATTGGCGAAGCGCAGCATGGCCTCGCGCAAGGCGCGGCCGGCCTTTTCGGCCGCCTTGCCGGTCACGAAGGTCTGGCGCGACGCGGACGTCTTGCCGGCATCCGGTGTGATCGCCGTGTCCGCGCTTTTCAGTGTAAATTTTTCGAGCGGCAGGCCAAGCGCGTCAGCGCAGATCTGGGCAATGACCGTGTTCGAACCCTGCCCGATATCGACCGCACCCTGATGCAGGACGACATCGCCTTCAGCCGAGATGCCGACCCTGATGGTCGATGGATTGGGCAGCGAGGTGTTGCCGCAACCATACCAGCAGGAGGCGACACCGACGCCGCGTTTCCGGATTTCATTGGCACTATTGAATGTATCGGCATCGGCAAGCGCGCGCGTCCAATGCGGCCGCAACACTTCGAGGCACTCGGCAATGCCGACGCCCGCTTCCAACTTCTGGCCGGTAACTGTTTCGGAGCCGTTTCGAAGGCAGTTTTTCAAGCGAAATTGGAGCCGATCCAGCCCAAGCTTTTCGGCCAGCTCGTCATAGAGCGTCTCCTGCATGATCGTCGCCTGTGGCACGCCGAAGCCGCGGAAGGCACCGGAGATCGGGCCATTTGTGTGGATGGCGCGGCCTTCGGCCCGATAATTCGGCGTCGCATAGGGACCGGAGGCATGCACCGGCACGCGGTTGGCGACGGTCGGACCCCAGCTCGCATAGGCGCCGGTGTTGAAATCGCCGGCGAAGACCATGCCGATGATGCGGCCATCGGCATCGGCGCCGATCGTCGCCTTCATCTCGGCGGGATGACGCTTGGTGGTCGAGATCATCGATTCATGACGGGTATAGGCGAGTGCCGCCGGCCGCCCGGTTTTCATCGCGACCAGGCCGATCAGCGGCTGCAACGAAACGTCGAGCTTGGAGCCAAAACCGCCGCCGGTGGCGGTCGGCACGATCCGCACCTTGTCGACGGCAAGGCCAAGCACCTTGGCCACGTCGTCGCGGTCCATGTAGGGCGCCTGCGTGCAGGCAACGACTACCAGCGTGTCGCCATCCATGTAGGCATAGCCGGCTTCCGGCTCGATATAGGCGTGCTCGACATAGGACGTGTCGATAGCGCCCGAAACCGTGAAAGCCGCGCCGGCAAGGGCGGCCTCCGGGTCACCGCGCTCGACAAAGCCTGATGTGAGCCGGTTTGCCGGCCGGTTCTCGTGGATCAGCTGAGCGCCGCCGGCCTGCGCCTCGCAAGGCTGCAGGACATGCGGCAACTCGGTCCAACGAACAGGAAAATCCGAAAGATCGAGATCGAGGATGGCCTCGCGCTCACCGGCAACCAGCGCCACCGCCTCGCCGCGAAAGCGCGAAAAACCTTCAGCCAGCGCCGGCTGGTCGGCGAAAGGCGCAATGACGCCGAAGCAGTTCTTTCCCGGAATGTCGGCAGCGGTGAGGACGCCGACGATGCCGGGACGGGCTTTCGCCCAGGCGTCGAGATCGCCGAAGGCGAAGCGGGCATGATAATGCGGCGAGCGGACCACCAGCACCGCCAGTGCATCGGCCGGAAAGGAATCGCCGCCGAATTTTTCGCCGCCGGTGACCTTCGGCAGGCCGTCCAGCCTGACGGGTGAGGAGCCAACCGCTTGGCCTGAGATCGGCATTCTGCGGTCAAGATCGAGATCCAGCCGCTGAAGTTGGCGCTGCCCCTCACCCTTACCCTCTCCCCGTGAAAGACGGGGAGAGGGGGACGCCGGCGCTGGAGCTTGTCCCTTCTCCCCGTCACTATACGGGGAGAAGGTGCCGGCAGGCGGATGAGGGGCAGTGCCGTCGGTCGAGAGTTCGCTCGCGAACCGTCCAGCATCCATCACCGCCGCGATGATCTTCCGGTAGCCGGTGCAGCGGCAGAGGACGCCGCCCAGCGCATCCTGCGTTTCGGCCTCGGTTGGGTTGGGCTTGCGGTCCAGCAGCGCGGTTGCCGCGATTAGCAGGCCGGGCGTGCAGATGCCGCATTGCGCGGCGCCATGATCGAGGAACGACGCCTGCAGCGCCGACAATCTGCCGTTGGCGAGACCCTCGACGGTTGTCACCACGGTGCCAGCGGCAGAAGCCGCTGACATGAGGCAGGCGCAGACGGGTTCGCCGTCGACGAGCACCGTGCAGGCGCCGCAGTCGCCGGCGTCGCAGCCGACTTTGGTGCCGGTCAGCCGCAATTCGTCGCGCAGCACCGAAGAGAGACGGCGAACCGGCGGCACGCAGACAGAAACGGCGGCGCCGTTGACCTCGAAGGCGATGTCGGCGCGTTCCATGCTCATGCCAGGCTGAGCCTCGCTCATGCCAAGCTGAGCCACGCTCATGCCAGGCTGAGCTTTGGTCATGCCAGGTTGAGCTTTGCTCATGCGGCCACCGCCTTGTCATTCGACGCGTGACCCGCGGCACCGAGAACGGCGCGGGCGACGATCTCGCGCGCGGCGTCCAGCCGGTATTCGGCGCTGCCGCGGACATCGCCGATCGGCGACAGCTCGTCCATCGGTGCGGACTGGATCGCGGTGGCGAGAGAGTGGTCGACCGGGAGGCCACGCAAGGCTGCTTCGACGCAAGAGAGACGCTTGGCGACAATGGAACAAGAGCCGACGGCGACGGCAGCGTTGCCGACGATGCCGTCCTCAATGGTCAAGCGGGCCGCCGCCATAGCGATGGAAATGACGAGATAGCGACGCGCGCCGAGCTTGACGAAAGCCGACGTGCCGGTGGCCGCGTTTTTCGGCACGCGGATGGCGGTGACCATTTCGCCCGGCTGCAGTTCCGTGCGGCGGTTTCCCAGGATAAATTTTTCCAGCGGCAGATGGCGGACCATCGCCACCGAGCGCAATTCGACCTCGGCGTCGAGAACGAGCAGCGCCGGCACGCCATCGGCAGCCGGAGAGGCATTGCAGAGATTGCCGGCGATGGAGGCAACATTCTGGATCTGCACGGAGCCGACTTCTCGCGCCGCCTGCTTCAGCGCATCGAAAGCCGCCGGCAGTCGATGGCGGACAAGATCAGTCCAGGTCGTGCGCGCGCCGATGACCCAATGATCCTTGGTTTCGGCGATACCGCGAAGCGTCGCCAGACCGTTGATGTCGAGGACATTGTCGCGGAAAGGCTTGGCTCCTTGTGCCGGGTAGAAATCGGTGCCGCCGGCAAGGATGCGCCACGGAGCCTCGCCAAGCAAAGCGAGCGCCTCGTCGACCGTGGTGGGTTTCGCGTAACGGATCACGCTTTGCCTTCCCAGAAAATAGCGATCCTTCCGGCATTCGGGCCGGTCAAATTCATTCGTATGCAAATGATATCAAGCCGGCGGGAATTGTCAAAGCCAGAGTTTTGCGTCGGCGCCCGTATCGGCGCGACGGTACGCATTTGTTATGCCGTTGGAGGTTGACGCAGCCGGCCATCTGGTCAAGTTTCTGCATCCGGTCGCGTTAGCGGCATTTTTCGGTGGAGCCTGGGTTCGAACACCGGATTCCACGTTTGGCAGACTTCCGGTTCGGGTTATGCCTCCGGGACAAACAAGAGGGAGGCTCCATGGTCGACGAAGCGCTTGTCATCATCGACCTGCAGAACGATTTCTGCCCGGGCGGCGCGCTGCCGGTGGCCGGCGGCGACGAGATCGTGTCGCTGGTCAATGACCTGATCCGGCGGACCGAACATGTCGTGCTGACGCAGGACTGGCATCCCGCCGGCCATTCGAGCTTTGCCTCCAGTCATCCCGGCAAGCAGCCGTTCGAAACGATTGAGATGCCGTACGGCCCGCAGACGCTGTGGCCCGACCACTGCATCCAGGGCAGCCTGGGTTCGGATTTCCATTCGGGGCTTGCCTGGACCAAGGCCGAACTGGTGATCCGCAAGGGCTTCCGCCCGGAGATCGACAGCTATTCGGCCTTCTTCGAGAACGACCATACGACACCGACCGGTCTTGCCGGCCATCTCAGGGAGCGTGGCATCGACACGCTGACCCTGGTTGGTCTTGCGACCGATTTCTGTGTCGCCTTTTCGGCGCTCGATGCGGCCAAGCAGGGTTTCAAGACGACGGTGCGGCTCGACGCCTGCCGCGGCATCGATCTCAATGGCTCCGTCGAGACGATGCTGAACCGAATGCGCGATGCCGGCGTGACGCTGGCTTGAACATCACCAATCGCATTCGACACAATTCCAGAGGGGGCATTATGGGGTTTGCGGCGGCTTTGACGGCGGGCGCTGTGATGGCAGTCGCAACCTTGTCTCCGGGAATGGCGCTTGCAGCCGAGGCCCACGAACTGCCGGGCGAAACAATGTCGCTGTGGTGGGCGCTGCCCTTTGCCGGCCTGCTTCTGTCGATCGCCACCGGGCCATTGCTTTTCCACCATGTCTGGGAGCATCACTACGGCAAGATCACCTTCTTCTGGGCGGCCCTTGCGGTCGTGCCACTGGCGGTGGCGTTCGGCATGCCTTCGGCCACGGAGGCGGTGCTGCATGCCCTGCTCACCGAATACATGTCGTTCATCATTCTTCTGTTTGCGCTGTTCACCATTTCGGGCGGCATCCTCGTTGCCGGCAACATCCATGGCACGCCGCTGGTGAATGCCGGACTGCTGCTGATCGGGGCGATGCTCGCCTCGGTCATCGGCACGACCGGCGCCTCGATGATCCTGATCCGGCCGATCCTGCGCGCCAACGACAACCGGCCTTTCAACGCCCATGTCGTCATCTTCTTCATTTTCCTGGTGTCCAACATCGGCGGCTCGCTGACGCCGCTCGGCGATCCGCCGCTGTTCGTCGGCTTCCTGCGCGGCGTCGATTTCTTCTGGACCACCACCAACCTCTATCAGGAGACACTGTTCGTCGGCGGCCTGGTGCTGGCCGTCTTCTTGGCTATGGACATAGTCCTGCATCGCCGCGAGGCAGGCGCGCCGAAGATCAAGGATCCGACACCGGATACGAAGGTGCGCATCCGAGGCCTGCCCAACGTCCCGCTGCTGGCCGGAGTGATCGGCGCGATCCTGCTTTCCGCGACCTGGAAGCCGGGCGTGGCTTTCTCCGTGCAGGGCGTGAGCCTTGAATTGCAGAACCTCGTGCGCGACGCCATCATCCTGGCGCTTGCCTTCCTTTCCCTCGGCGTCTCGCCCAAGAGCCACCGGCAGGCGAACAACTTCCACTGGGAGCCGATCGCCGAAGTGGCGAAACTGTTTGCCGGCATCTTCATCTGCATCGTGCCGGTCATCGCCATTCTCAGGGCCGGCCCCGACGGGGCGCTGGCGCCGCTGGTCTCGCTTGTTACTTCGCCGACTGGCGAGCCAAACGACCTCGCTTATTTCTGGATGACCGGAGCGCTGTCATCCTTCCTCGACAATGCGCCGACCTATCTGGTGTTCTTCGAGCTCGCCGGCGGCGATCCGCAACATCTGATGACCACCCTCGCCTCGACGCTGGCAGCGATCTCGGCCGGCGCGGTGTTCATGGGCGCCAACACCTATATCGGCAATGCGCCGAACTTCATGGTGTACGCCATTGCCAGACATCGCGGCGTCAAGATGCCGGGCTTCTTCGGCTACATGGCATGGTCGGGCGCGGTGCTGATCCCGATATTTTTGCTTGCCGGCTTTTTGTTCTTCGGGTGACTACCCAACTCCGACATAACGGCGGACCGCCGACGGATCGGCGCGGAGCTCCTCGACATCGACGGTCTCGCGGTTGCGGCCGTTCTCGATGAACGAGACCCGGTCGGCGACGGATAGCACGGCATCGACCCGCTGCTCGACCAGGATCGTCGAAACGCCAAGGTCGCGCAGCTTCGACACGGTCTCACGGATCCTGGCGATCATCGACGGCATCAGCCCTTCGGTCGGCTCGTCGAGCAGAAGCACCTGCGGTTCGAGGCACAGGGCCCGCGCCATGGCCAGCATCTGCTGCTCGCCGCCCGACAGCGTGCCGGAGCGCTGTCTCAGCCGCTGGCGCAGCAGCGGGAAAAGGTCGAGCACGTTTTCGCGTGTCGCCTTGCCCTTGTCGCGGGTCATCAAGCCGATCTCGATGTTTTCCGCCACCGTCATCTCGGCGAACAGCCGCCGGCCCTGCGGCACATAGGCGACGCCAGCCTTCGGCACGTCATGCGCCGGCAGGCCGGTCAACTCCCTGCCGTCGAGCCTGATCGAGCCGGCGCGTGAGGGAACGAGGCCCATGATCGCCTTCAGCGTCGTCGTCTTGCCGGCGCCGTTGCGGCCGAACAGGCACAGCACCTCGCCCTTGTTCAGCACGAGGTCGAGGCCGTAGAGCACCTGGACCTCGCCATAGAAGCAGTCGAGCCCGGAGATGGTCAGAGCTTCAGCCCGTGGTTCAGTCATGGGGCCGTCCCCAGGTAGGCGTCCTGCACCTCGGCATTGGCGCGGACCTGCTCGGACGTGCCTTCGGCCAGGATCTTGCCGGCGTTGAAGACGGTGATGCGGTCGGCAAGCTGCATGACCACCGGCATGTTGTGCTCGATCAGAAGCACGGTGGCGCCCTTGGCGATCTCGCGCACCAGCCCGATGAAATTGTCGATCTCGCTGTCGGCCAGCCCCTGCGTCGGCTCGTCGAGGATCAGCAGGCGGGGCTTCAGCGCCAGCCCCATCGCCACTTCGAGCAGGCGCTGATGGCCATAGGACAGTTGACCGGCCGGCATATGGGCGCGGTCGGCAAGGCCGGTGCGCTCGAGCGCCGCCATGGCGCCGGCATACACGGCCCCTTTCGAGCGGCCATCGGTCAGCGTTCGCTGCACCGGCAGCGCGACGTTGTCGTAAGCGGTGAGGTTGGCAAAGACGCTGGTGATCTGGAAGGTGTAGGCAATGCCAAGGCGGACTCTGGCGTAGGCCGGCAGGTTGGTGATGTCGGCGCCGTCGAAGACGATCATGCCCGACGATGGCTGAATGCGGCCGCTGACCAGGCTGACGAAAGTGGTCTTGCCGGCGCCGTTGGGACCGATGACGGCGCGGATCTCGCCCGGCATCAGCGCGAAGTCGACACCGTCGACGGCGCGCAGGCCACCGAAATTGCGGGACAGGCCTTTGGTCGTCAGCAGCGGCATCATGGCAGCCATCCGAGCCAGCGCTGGCGGATGGTGCCGAGAATGCCCTTGGGGAAGAACAGCACCAGCAGGATGAGGGCAATGCCGACGATCAGCAGATAGGCCGAGGTATAGCCGCTGGTGATGTCGACGACATAGTACATGAACAGCGTGCCGATCAGCGGACCGAGCGTGGTCGCAGCACCGCCGAGCAGCACCCAGAGCAGAGGCAGGATGGAATATTGCACCGAGGCAAAAGTCGAGCCGACATAACCGAACAGCAGCGCGTAGGCAGCGCCCGAAGCCGCGCAGATGGTGCCGGAGACAAGTACCGCGGCAAGCTTGTTGGAAAACGTGTCGTAGCCGAGCATTTTGGTCCGCTCCTCGTTTTCGCGGATGGCGACCAGCACACGGCCATACCTGGAGCGGACGACGACGAGTGTCACCAGCAGCACGATCGAGAACAGGACGAGCGCGCTCATGTAGCGCACGGTCGGATCGGTGAGGCCGAGCGACGTGTCGCCCAAAACAAGCACACGCGCCGACTGCGGCACGACCAGGCCCTGATCGCCGCCGGTCCAGGCCGCGAAATAGAGGATTATGAGATAGAACACCTGCGCGAACATCATGGTGACGATCATGAAGGCGACGCCGGAAGTACGCAGCGCCAGCAGACCGATCACCAGCGCGAGAAGCGCGCCGCTGGCAAGCCCGGCGGCAAAGGCGGCCGGCACGCTCCAGCCGAGATGGATGACGGCAAGACCTGCGCCATAGAGCCCGACCGAAAAGAACATGGCGTGGCCGAGGCTGAGCAGCCCGACATAGCCAAACAGCATGTTGTAGCCCATGGCGTAGACCGCCAGCACCATGATGCGGGCGAGCAGCCCGTGGTGATATTCCGGCAGGACGAAGCTTAGAGCGAACAGCAGCGTGATGACGCCCAGATGCAACGCATAGGCTTTTGCCGGTGAGGCCTCCTTCATCGCGATGCCGTCCCGAACAGGCCTTGCGGCCGGAACACCAGCACCATGGCAACCAGCAGCGTGGCGATGATCTTGGCCAGCGTCGGCGAGAAGAACACCGAGATGATGCCGTCCGACAGGCCGATGAGCACGGCGGCAACGACGGTGCCGCGCAGCGAGCCGAGACCGCCGATGATGACGACGATGAAGGACAGCAGCAGCGGGTCCTGCCCCATCAGATAATGCGCCTGGCTGATCGGCACAATCAGCACCGCGGCCACCGCTGCCAGCATGGCGCCAAGCGCGAAGACGCCGGCGTAGACGCGGTCGACCGGAATGCCGAAGGCCTGCGCCGTCTCGCTGTCATATTGCGTGGCGCGCATGACAAGACCGATTTTCGTACGCGTCAGCACGAACCACGTCGCGACAAGCAGAAGCGCAGACGCGGCGATGATCGACAGCTTGTAGCCGGAGTAGCCGAACCACGGCAAAAGGATGCGGTAGCTGAAGGGCGCTTCAACCGGCCGTGCCTCCGGGCCGTAGAAAGTCAGCGCCAGTTGCTGGATGATGTAGAGCATGCCGATGGTGGCGACGATGGTGGCTTCCGGATTGTAACTCAGCCGGCGCAGCACCAGCCGTTCGGCGACCAGTGCGATCAGGCCGACGATCAGCGGCGCCAGCATCAGAGCAGTCAGGAAGCCGAGCGCCGGATGGCCTGATATGGCCGTTGAGATCGCCCAGGCAAGCACCGCGCCCAGCATGAAGAACTCGCCATGGGCGACATTGACAACGCGCATGACGCCGAACACCAGCGACAGGCCAAGCGCCGTCAGCGCCAGCACTGCGGAGGTGACGAGGCCTTCGAGGGCGGCGAGGAGAAGATGAGGTCCGAAGTGCATCGGCTAAGCACCAGCGGATGCGAGAAGCACCCCCCTCTGTCCTGCCGGACATCTCCCCCTCAAGGGGGGAGATTGGCAGTTCCTGCGACGGCGACCATTCACCGGCCTTGGCAATTGGCGAAAGCATTCGTGACAGCCAATCTCCCCCCTTGAGGGGGAGATGGCCGGCAGGCCAGAGGGGGGCGGCTTGGCGCTCACGCTTGCTGCTAAGCCGAGCCTAAAGCGGCTGGGTCGTGTAATCCCCTTCCGGCTCGTAGAGGCCGTCCTCGATCTTGGTCTTGTGAACGACGTTCAGCCGGCCGCCTTCGACCTTGGAGATGTTCTGGATGCCAAAACACTGGTGGATCTTGCCGTTGAAGGTCTTCGGCCCTTGCGGATGCTCGGGACCTTCGGCGAACTCGGTCAAGGCCTCGGTCGCCTCGACCAGCTTGGCGCGGTCTTCCGGCCCCTTGTAGCCGGCATCCTCCATCGCTTTCTTGACGACACAGAGCGTTTCCCAGCAGCCGAACATGTGCGCGGCGGTGGAGACGTCCTTCGGATCGCCGACGGCAGCGCCGTTGTCGTCGATGCCGACAGCGGCGCGATAGCCCTTCTGCGCGGCGGAATCATCGGGCTGCGCGTAGCGCGGCGAGCCTTCCCAGAAATGGCTGCCGTCGAGGAATTCGAGGCCGGGGCTGTTGATGTCGGTGGCTTCGAGCGAATCGATGAAGCCGAACAGCTGCGGTCGGTTGGAGCCGTAGAATTCGCCGAGTTCCTTGACGAAAGTGAGCACCGCCGGGCCGACCATGACGTGGTAGATCACCTCGGTTTCGGCCGGGATCTGCGGAAAATATTTGGTGAAGGACGATTCCGTCGGCGGGATGGCGATCTGGGCGATGACCTCGGCGCCTTGCGCCTTCAGCGCCGGCGGCAGGTAGTCGCGATGGTCGTAGCCGAAGGCGAAATCGGGGAATATCTGCGTCACCTTCTTGCCGGCATTCGCCGCGATCCACGGCGCCATCGCCTGGATCTGGCTCTTCACGTCGGTGATGCCGGGCTGGAAGACGTAGCGGTTGAGCTTGGTCGAGGCGACGTGGTGGCCTTCGCTGACGACAAAATAGGGCATCTTGGCCTCGCCGGCGGCCGGCGCCGAGCCGATGACGACATGCGAAAACAGCGTGCCGTAGACGATGTCGGTCTTGTGCTGGGTGGCGAATTTGCCGACCACTTCGGCGCCGCGGCCGGGATCGGTGCCGTCATCCTCTATGATCACCTCGACCGGCCGGCCGTTGATGCCGCCTGCTTCGTTGATCGCCTTGACCGCGGCGGCGGTGGTCCTCTCGTACCAACGGCCATAAGCGGCGCCGATGCCGGTGCGGTGGCACTGAAAGCCGATCTTAATCGGCGCCGAGCTCTGCGCCTGGCTGTAACGCACGAACCCAGGCGCGACGGCGAGGCCGGCGCCTGCGGCCAACCCCTTCAGCGCCGTGCGGCGGGTGAGACCGGTTGTGGAGAGATCGAAAAACCCATTCTTGTCAGTCACGGCAGTTCCCCTTGTTTTTTGAGTTTTGACCAATGGCTGTAGCGAGGCGGGCCACTCTGGTAGGAGTGCCGAAATTGCATGTGTACAAACTAAATCATCAAAGCCCTGATGTGGCAAGCGGGCTTTCCCTAGGGATCAATCGACGCCGTCGAACCGGGCTTTTGTCTCATCCGGCCGCCGGCGTGGCAAGCAGCCACAGGCCGAAGACCGTATAGGCGATCATCAGCACGGTGAGCGGAAATTGGCTGAGCGCGGCGCGAGCGGGAACCGGGTGCAATCGCCAGGCGAGGCCATGGGCGATGAGCACGGCGAGCATGTGGCCTATGATGATGACGCCGGCCTGGATATTCCACAGCCACCATGCCGAGCCGGCGCCGGCGGCGACGCCGGCTTCGATCTGCATGCCGGCGGTGCCGAACAGGTTCCAGCCCAGCGCGAACGGGTCGGAAAGCGCAGCCATGGCGTATTGGCCGTCGACAAGCAGCGCGGTCAGATAGTGCGCGACATGGTAGGCGAGCGCGATCGGCACGATCGACCAGACCAGCAGCCCTGCGGCTCGACCGAGAGAATGCGGGCTGCCGGCAAGACGCTGGCCGAGGACAATGGCAAGGACGAACGCGGCAGCGAGCAAGACGAACGTTAGCACCAGCCCGAGACTGCCGATGCCGACCACCGCCGTGCGGCCCGGAAATTCCAGTGGATTGAGGCCGAACAGGCCGAGCCAAAAGAAGGTTTTCGACAGGCCGTCGAAGGAGACCGACGACAGCGCAAGCAGCAGGAAAACAATGCCGCTGAGCGACAGCGGCGCGGCATCGCTGAGCTTGGCGCCCGGCCAGCACAGGCTGAGCCGACCACCTTCTTTGCGCCCACCTTCATTGCGCTTGTCTTCATTGCGCTCGAGGAGGGCGAAGCGCGCCACCATAGCGAAGAAGACGGTCAGGAACTCACCGCGCCGGCTCCATCCGCGGTAGCCGAACACCAGCATGGCGGCAAAACTCAGCAGCCAATAGAGGCCGGCAGCCCAGGCGAGCCGCCCCGGGTCGTCGGGCGCCGGGTCGATCAGCTCGAACCAGGCGAAGGCGAAGAACAGCACGACGGCCGGCCAGCAGCCGAGCCACGGAGGCGGGCGCCATGTCTGCCGCTTGCCGAACAGGCTGGAAACGACATACCAAGGCCCGTACCAGGGGTTCAGCCATGACCAGAGATTGCCGAGCAGCCCCTGCAGCAAAACCAGCCCAACCCAGAGCAGCGTCCAGATGGCCAGGGGCAGCGGGTTGGAAAGCGGATCGCGGCTGCCGAACAAGCCGGCCGCAATAAGAATTGCAAAGCCGGCAAAGGATATCAGGCTGGCGATTGCCCGTGCGCCGTCGCCGAATGCGAAAAGCGGCAGGCGCCGCCGCCAGAAGCGGGCAGGAAAGTCTGAGGGCACCGGTGCCAGGATAAGGAAACTGGCGGCGACCGCGAGCGCACCGCCGGCGACGTAGTAGCCGGTGGGCAGAAGCAGGACGTGGCCGCGATCGGAGGCATGGGCGAAGGCGGGGGTGGGCGATGCGATGAAAGCCGAACAGATGAAAGCTCCCGTCCAGAAAGAATATGCTCGCCCGCAGTGATCCTTCGCACCCCCCTCTGTCCTGCCGGACATCTCCCCCGCAAGGGGGGAGATTGGCTGGCATGCCGGCTTTCGCCAATCTTCGACGTTGCAGGAAGGGCGCCGTTCGAACGAACTGCCGATCTCCCCCCCCTGCGGGGGAGATGTCCGGCAGGACAGAGGGGGGTGGGCGGGAACTCACGCTATCCGAGATTTCCCTTTTGGCGAGGCGAAACCATTCGCAGCCCCTCACACCTTAACCAGCTGCTCCACGCGGTCTTTCTCGCCAAATATACGCAAATAGCGTTCGATCTCTTTCTCGTCGCCGGTGGCCTTGGCCGGATTGTCTGAGAGCTTGACCGCTGGGCGGCCATTGGCTTCGGTGACCTTGCAGACCAGCGAGATGGCGTCGAGCCGGTTGGTGTCGGTCGGCGCGCAACCTTCGAAATCATTGGTCAGGTTGGTGCCCCAGCCGAACGACATGCGCACCTTGCCGTGGAAATGGCGGTAGGTCTCCTCGATGGTCTCGACCTCGAGCCCGTCGGAGAAAATCAGCAGCTTCTGTCTGGGGTCCTTGCCCTTTCCGCGCCACCAAGAAAGGATCTTTTCGCCGCCTTCGATCGGCGGTGCGCTGTCGGGGCGGAAGCCGGTCCAGTCGGCGATCCAGTCCGGCGCGTCACGCAGGAACGCCGCGGTGCCGAAGGTGTCCGGCAGCACGATCAGCAAATTGCCGCCATAGTAGCGCTGCCAGTCCTGCAGCACCTTGTAGGGCGACTGTTTCAATTCCTTTTCCGAATTGGCGAGCGCGGCGAACACCATCGGCAGTTCATGCGCGTTGGTGCCGAGCGCTTCGAGGTCGTTGTCCATGGCGAGCAGCACGTTGGACGTACCGGTGAAAGCCTCACCGATGCCTTCCTTGAGCGCTTCGACGCACCAGCGCTGCCACAGGAAGGAATGACGGCGGCGGGTGCCGAAGTCGGAAATGCGGATATCGGGCAGCGCTTTCAGCCGCTCGGTTTTGGCCCACATCTTGGCCTTGGCGCGGGCATAGAGCACGTCGAGCGCAAACGGCCCGAACGCCCGCATGGCCGCGCGAGATCGAAGTTCATTGATAATTGCCAGCGCCGGGATCTCCCACAGCGTCGTGTACATCCACGGACCGCTGAAGCTCAATTCGTACTGGCCATCGCGCTTGGAAAGCTCGTATTCCGGCAACTGGAAATTTTCGAGCCAGGCGAGGAATTCCGGTTCGAAAATCTGCTTGCGGCCATAGAAAGTGTTGCCGCCGAGCCAGATCATCTCCTTCTTGGAAAAGCGCAAGGTGCGGGCATGGTCGAGCTGATCACGCAGCTCCGTCTCATCGATCTCGTCGGCAAGGCGGACCGAGGTGGTGCGGTTGATCAGCGAGAAGGTGGCGTCGACCTTGGGATACATGCCCCAGATCATCTGCAGCATCAGCAGCTTGTAGAAATCGGTGTCGAGCAGGCTGCGGACGATCGGGTCGAGCTTCCAGGTGTGGTTGTAGACGCGCCGCGCTATATCGGTCTTAGTCATGTCTCGATGCCGCCTTCACTGCTCGCTCTAGCTTTTTTTGTTTAGGGCAATTCCCTAGGGAAAGCGCTATGCGCTTTTCCCGGGAAAACCGCTGCACACTGGAATTGCACCAAATGCCTCTTAGCATTGAATTTTTGAATGCGCCTCCCGCTTTGCGGGCTGGCCCGACAAAAAGAAAACCCTGCGGCAAGTACGCGGCTTCGGCAATTTCGGCCTCAGGACGCGGTCTTGGCGCCGATCACTCGCAGCGCCGGGCGCTTCCTGCGGATGCCGATGCGGCCCGCCACCGGCGCATCGGCGCGGCCGTCGGCCTGCTCCTTCTCGGCAAACAGCCAGTCGATGAACAGCTGCACGATCGGCGCCGACCTCATCTCGTTGCGGCAGACGACGTAGAAATCGTCGACCGCCGGCACCGACAGGCTGAACGGCGCGACGAGCAGTCCCCTGGCGAGCAGTCCGCTTGCGGTCACCGTATCGCCGAGCGCCACGCCATGGCCGTGAACCGCGGCCTCGCTCGCCATGCGCGCGTCGCCGAGATGATGGCGGCGGCCGCGCTCCAGATCCAGCGCATCGGCGGCGGCCAGCCAGGTGTGCCACTCGCGGCCGTCGTCGCCATGCAGGAAGACGTGGTCGGCGAGATCGCGCACGGTGCGGATCGGACGGTTGTTGATCAGCGTCGGGCTGACCACCGGGAACAGTTCGAGACCCGACCATTTGCGCATCCAGCAATCGGTCCAGCTGCCGTCGCCATAGTGCACGCAGACGTCGATATGCGGTGCACGGATGTCCTTGGCGTCGTTGGATGGGATCAGCGTCAGCCTGATATCTGGATATTGCGAGGTGAAGCTGCCGAGCCGCGGGATCATCCACAGCAGCAGCAGCGCCGGCACGCAGGACACCGAGAGGGCGCCGGTGCTCGCCGGCCTCGTCATGCGTTGCGTGGCGGCAGCGATGCCGTCGAAGGCGGTCGACACCGCCGGCAGCAATTCGGCGCCGTGCGGCGTTAGCTTCACCCGCTGGCCGGCGCGCTCGAACAGCTTGACGCCAAGCGACTGTTCGAGCGCCTTGATCTGATGACTGATGGCGCCGTGGGTGACGTTGAGCTCAGCCGCCGCTTTGGTCAGCGAGGCATGGCGCGCCGTCGCCTCGAAGGCGCGCAATGGATTCAGGGGAGGCAGACGCTTGGCCATCGGAGCCTCGAAGGGTCACGATTCCCGAAAAGTTGAACCCGGCTTCGGATAAGATCGTGCTCAATATTAATGTGAGATTTTCTCACAGCAAAGACCCTAACAATATCAATTGATTTTTCAATGCAGCTGCAAGACACTTTGGGTCGAACAGCTTCAAGACGTGAAATCCGCAGGCAACCGGCAGGATGGCGACCGTCATTGATGGCCGCAATGCACCAGGCCATGGAGGACCGACATGGGTTATGATCGCGGCAAGCTCGAAGCGTTGCGCCGCAAATATGGCGAGAGCCATGGCGGCGAGATGTTCGACCCCAAATTCCGGCGCGTCGCCGACAAGATCTTCTCCAAGAGCGGCACGCGGCTGGCGCCCTATTCCGGCATCCCGACCTTCCTCGCTGCGCCCTACCGGGAAATTGCCGCCGACAATCCGGATTTCGGCGACCTGCAGGTGGCGATGATCGGCGTGCCGATGGACCTTGGCGTGACCAACCGGCCCGGCGCCCGCTTCGGGCCAAGGGCGCTGCGCGCCATCGAGCGCATCGGTCCCTACAACCATGTGCTGGAATGCGCGCCGACGCACGAGCTGAAGGTGGCCGATATCGGCGACGTGCCGTTCCAGAGCCGCTATCGGCTGGAGACCAGCCATGACGATATCGAGCGTCGCACCAACCAGATCGTCGATGCGGGCGTTATCCCGCTATCGGTCGGCGGCGATCATTCGATCAGCCACCCGATCCTGAAGGCTGTCGGCAAAAAGGCGCCGGTCGGCATGATCCATATCGACGCCCACTGCGATACCAGCGGCCTGTTCGATATGACTAAGTTCCACCATGGCGGGCCGTTCCGCAACGCGGTGCTGGACGGCGTGCTCGACCCGTCGCGCACCATCCAGATCGGCATTCGCGGTTCAGCCGAATATCTGTGGGAGTTCACCTACGAATCCGGCATGACCGTGGTCCATGCCGAAGAGGTGACCGGCCTCGGCATCCCCGCCATCATTGCGAAAGCGCGCCAGATCGTCGGCGATGGCCCGACCTATGTGTCCTTCGACATCGACAGCATCGACCCGGCCTTCGCGCCGGGCACCGGCACGCCGGAAGTAGGCGGCCTGACCACGCGGGAAGTGCTTGAACTCCTGCGCGGCCTGAAGGGGCTCAACATCGTCGGCGGCGACGTCGTCGAGGTGGCGCCGCAATATGACGCAACCACCAACACGGCCCATGCCGGCGCGCAGGTGCTGTTCGAGATCCTCAGCCTGATGGTCTTCAGCCCGGCGATCTCAGGCAACAAAGCCTGACGCATTAGACAAGAACTTCCAAGGCGACCGCCGCACTGGAGCCGGCGGCCGCATTCAAAACAAACAAGCTTCCAGCAGGGAACGACAATGACACTTCATATGAAGCTCAAATCATCCATCGCCGGCGTGCTGCTGCTCGCCGGCCTCGGTCTTGCCACCCAGACCGCCAATGCCGACGCGGTCGACGACATCACCAAGGCCGGCGCCATCAATGTCGGCATTTTCTCCGACTTCCCGCCCTTCTCCTCGGCCAGCGCCGATATGAGCATCAAGGGCTATGACATCGACGTGGCGCAGTTCATCGCCGACCAGCTCAAGGTCAAGCTCAACCTGGTCAGCGTGACCGGCCAGAACCGCATTCCGTATCTTACCGACAAGCGCGTCGATGTCCTGATGAGCGTCGGCTACTCCAAGGAGCGTGAGCAGGTGATCGATTTCGCCGCCGCCTATGCGCCCTACTATATCGCCGTTATCGGCCCGGCCGCGCTCAAGGTCGAAGGCAAGGACGACCTCGCCGACAAGTCGATCGCCGTCAACCGCGGCACGCTGGAGGATACGTCGCTGACCGAGGCAGCACCCGCCTCGGCCGACATCCGCCGCTTCGACAACTACAATTCCGTCATCCAGGCCTTCATCTCGGGTCAGACCCAGCTGATGGTCGTCGGCAACGATGTCGGCGCCCAGGTGCTCGCCCGCCAGGAGGCGCTGAAGCCAGAACAAAAGTTCCAGCTTCTCACGTCGCCGTCGCATATCGGCCTCAACAAGAACGAGGACCGCCTGAAGCAAGCGGTCAACGACGCGGTCGCCAAGATGCTGGCCGACGGCAAGTTGGACGAAAGCTCGAAGGCCTGGCTCAAAACACCGCTCAATCCCGACAATCTCAAGGATTGATCTCCGGTAAGGACCTATCATGGGCTACAGCCTCGACTTCGGCTGGCTTGCCGATGCGATGGGTGCGATCACACGTGGAGCGGCCACGACGGTCCTTTTGATCGTCGTGACCACGCTCGCGGGGACGTTCCTCAGCATCCTCGGCGCGGCAGGGCGGCGAAACGGTCCCCTGCTGCTCAAGCGGGCGATCGGCATCTATGTCGAAATTATCAGGAACACGCCATTCCTGGTGCAGCTGTTCTTCATCTTCTTCGGGCTGCCCAGCATCGGCATAAGGCTCGATCCGCTGCTGGCCGCCATGCTGGCAATGACGCTCAACATGGCGGCCTACACGATCGAGATCGTCGGCGCCGGGCTCGACGCGGTGCCGCGCGGGCAGACGGAAGCAGCACTGGCCCTCGGGCTGCGGCCACGTCAGGTGTTCGTCAAGATCGTGCTGCCGCAGGCGCTCAAGGTGATCTTTCCGGCGCTGACCAGCCAGATCATCATCATGATGCTGGAGTCAGCCGTGGTGTCGCAGATCGCGGTGCGCGAACTGACCTACGAGGCCGACATGCTGCAGGCGCGCACCTTCCGTGCTTTTGAGACCTATTTCGTGGTGACGATGGTCTATCTCGTCCTGTCGATGGGGCTGCGCCGGCTGCTGGTCAGCGGCGGCCGCCGCGCTCTGGGAGCCGGCGTGTCATGATCGAATTCACCTTCTGGGATATCGTCCGAAACCTTGTGCTCGCCGCGCGCTGGACGGTGCTTCTGTCGCTGGCCGCCTTCGTCGGCGGCGGTGTGGTCGGCATGGTCGTGCTGTTCTTCAGGATCGCCAAGAATAAATGGGCGCGGCGGCTGGCGTCGGGCTACATCGCGCTTTTCCAGGGAACGCCGCTGCTCATGCAGCTCTTCCTGATGTTCTTCGGCCTGCCGATGCTGGGCTTGCGCATCGAACCGTGGACCGCCGCAGCACTTGGCCTCACCTTCTTCGCCAGCGCCTATCTCGCCGAAATCTGGCGCGGCGGCGTCGATGCGCTGCCGCGCGGCCAGTGGGATGCCGGCGCCAGCCTCGGCCTCCACTATCTGCAAGAACTGAGGCTGATCATCCTGCCGCAGGCGTTCTCGATCACCCGCGCGCCGACCGTCGGTTTCCTGGTGCAGCTGATCAAGTCGACCGCGCTGACCTCGATCATCGGTTTCGAGGAACTGGTCAGGACATCCAACGCGATCAACAACGCGACCTTCGAACCCTTCACCGTCTATGGGCTGGTGGCGCTGATCTTCTTCATCATGTGCTTCCCGCTGACGCAGTACGCACGCTCGCTTGAACGACGGGCGGCTACAAACTAGGAAGCTGCCTCGGAGCTACCTCCTTGTTAGAAGAAAAGTTCTGTGTACTCTCACAATGCTTTATCAAGGGCTTGGGGATGAGAATTGCAATGTTCGTCGCGTTGGCCGCGACAGCGGCTGGATGCGCGACCTCTCCGGTCGACTATGGAGCGTCGCTTTCGAAGCAAGACCGGAAATGGGCGTCGCCGGAATGCCAGCAAGCCCGCATGGAGGCTTCGGAGTACGATGCTCGCGAAAAAAAGCAGCCGGGCTGGGGAACCGGCGTCTTTCTTGGCCCCTACGGATTAGGGCTCGCAGCAGCCATCAAGGAGCACCAGCAGAAGCAACGAAAATTGTTCGCTCGCGCGGTGCACTCGCGGTGCTCAAGCCTTCCAGTGCCAAAGGAGTTGCAAAGCGACTTAAGCCCACAGGCCGCGAGTGCAAATCAGACGGAATATCCATAGACGTCACGACCCCGCCCTACTCGTGAGGAAGCCGCTTTCATCAATGTCCAAAGGAGAGCGGCGGCGCGATCCTGTCCCGCCGCAGCCAGCGTGCCAGAAGCAGCGCCGCCACCACCGCCAGCCCCAACGACAGGCCGATCCAGATGCCGACGCCGTCGAGGCCGGAATAGAAGGCGAGCAGCACGCCGAGCGGCAGGCCGATGCCCCAATAGCCGATCGCCGCATAGATCATCGGCACCTTGGTGTCGTGCAGGCCGCGCAGCATGCCGGCGGCCACCGCTTGTGCGCCGTCGAAAATCTGGAACAGCGCGGCAAAAGCCAGGAACGACACGGCAAGCCCGATCACCCTGGCATTGGCCGGGTCACCGAGATCGATGAAGGCGCTGATCAGCAGTTGCGGCCACAGGATCATCACCAGCCCCATCAGCGCCATGAACGAGACGCCGATGACAAAGGCGGTCCAGCCGGCGCGGGAAACCCCTTCCGGATTGCCGGCGCCATGAGCGAGCCCGACGCGCACCGTCGCCGCCTGGTTGAGGCCGAGCGGCACCATGAAGCTGACCGAGGCGATCTGGATGGCGATGGCATGCGCCGCGAGCGAGGCCGCGTCGATCAGGCCCATGAGAAGGGCTGCGGCGTTGAAGATCGTCACCTCGAAGGCGAGGAGGCCGGCGATCGGCAGGCCGAGCCGCAGCAACCCCTTGAAGCGCGGCCAATCGGCCCGCCAGAAGCGCCCGAACAGGTGGTAGCGGCGAAACTTCGGCTCAAGCATCACCACAGCCGCCAGGCCGGCGAACATCAGCGTGCTGGACAGCGTGGTAGCGAGGCCGGAGCCGGCGATGCCCATCGAAGGGGCGCCGAGATTGCCGAACATGAACACCCAGTTGAAGAAGACATTGCAGGCGACGGCAACGAAGACGATGACCAGCGCCCAACCCGGCCGCTCCAGCGCCGAGATGAACGAGCGCAGGACGATATAGCCGTAGAAGGGCAGTACCGCCCATTCGAGCCAGCGCAGGTAGATGCCGGCCTGATGCGCCAGCGCCGGCTCCTGGCCCATGGCCAGCAACACGGCCTCGCCGTACCAGAGAAATATCCAGATCGGGATTGAGATGAGGATCGCCAGCCACAGGCCCTGCCGCACGGTGCGGCGCAGATCGCGCACCGAGTGGCGACGGCGGCCGAGTTCCGTGGCGATCATCGGCGAGGTCGCCAGCATCAGGCCAAGCCCGAAGATCAGCGGCATGAAATAGAGGTTGGCGCCGAGCGCGCCGCTGGCCAGCGTGTCCGGACCCAGCCGCCCCATCATCATGACATCGGTGGCGGTCATCGCGGTCTGGCCGAGATTGGTGAGCACCATCGGCCAGGCGAGCGCCAGCGTCGCCCTGATTTCCTGACGCCAAAGATTTTCCGGCGCGCGAGCGCCGGCTTCGATCGCAGACATTTTTTCGCCTATCCGATTGCGGCGCGTCGGCTAAAAAGCCGGAAGCCACGTCTCAGCGCGGAAAATGGCCGTGATCGGCCCGGATTCCGCATTAACAGCACGGCTTGTCTACGAAATGGGCAGCTATGACAAGAGGCTGGCTCAGAGGAAGAGTTGAGCCAGAGAGCGCAGAAGCCGCTATGATTGTGTCGTTGGCCGATCTGAAGAGCGGGCATCACATCGGATTCCATCGAAAGGCATGAGGATGAGCGCGTTTCCTGAAATCTACCTAGTCCGGCATGGCGAGACGGAATGGAGCGCGTCTGGAAAGCACACCGGGCGGACCGACATACCGTTGACACCTGCCGGCGAGGAGGCCGCCGGGCGGGTCGCTGAGCGGTTGCAGGGCCTTTCGTTCCAGGCCGTCTGGTCGAGCCCGTCGCAGCGCGCCTTCAAGACTTGTACGCTGGCCGGCTTCGGTTCGGCCGGCGTGAGAAAGGCCGATCTGGCGGAATGGAATTACGGCGCTTACGAGGGGCTGACCACAAAGCAGATCCGCATCGAACGGCCCGGCTGGCGTCTCTTTCGCGACGGCTGCCCTGACGGCGAGGCGGCAGACGACGTCGGCGCAAGGGCGGATCGGATCGTTGACGAGCTGCGTGACGTCAACGGCAACGTCCTGGTGTTTTCAAGCTCGCATTTCCTGAGGGTGCTGGCCGCGCGCTGGCTCGGCCTGCCGCCGCAAGATGGCGCTCTGTTCGTGCTGGATACCGCCAGCATAAGCGTACTCGGCTACGACCACGACCTCAGCGAACCAATCATCCGGCGGTGGAATCAGAGATAGCAGACGCATTGCAGGCTTGTTCGCGCCTATCGGATCGCGTCCAGCGCCTGTCTCTGCCGGTGCATTTCCAAAAACACCCGATAGTCGCGGTCGAACCGGCCGGCAGCCGCCGGATTGGGCTCCCGCGTCTTGCCGCCTTGCTGCATCGCGATGCATGCAGTGTTGAGATTGGGGAAAAGCCCGGCGGCGGTGGCGGCGATCATGCCGGTGCCGAGCAGCACCGCCTCGTCGGCCAGCGGCTCGACCACAGTGCAGCCGGTGGCATCGGCATAAAGCTCCATCAGCAGCGGGTTCTTGGTGTGACCGCCGGTGACATGCAGCGTGTCGATCAGATAACCGTTCTCGTTCAGTGCTTCCAGCACATGGCGCACGCCGAGCGCGACGCTTACGGCGGTGCGCCAATAGAGCTTGCACAGGCTGTCGAAGGAGGAATCCAGCGTCAGGCCGCTGATGACGCCAACCGCATGCGGATCGGCGAGCGGCGAGCGGTTGCCGTGGAAATCCGGCAGCACATGCAGCCTTCCCGCAAGATTCTCGCCCTCCATGGCGCGCAACTCGGCAACGCGCCGGGCGGTCCTCGCGTGCATGGCGGTGTCCGGCTCACCGCCGGCGCCATGCCAGCGGATGATATGGTCGAGCAGCGCGCCGGTGGCCGATTGGCCGCCTTCCGACAGCCACAGGCCGGGAAGCGCCGCACCATAATACGGGCCCCAGACGCCGGCAAAGGGTTGCGGGTCGGGCGACATCGCCATGACACAGCTCGAGGTGCCGGCGATCAGCGCCAGATGCCGGCCGATGTTGGTTTCGTCGCCGGCGAAGCCGCCGAGCACGCCGAGCGCGCCGGCATAGGCGTCGATGACGCCGGCGCCGACGCGGCATTGTTCGGTAAGACCAAGCTCAGTCGCAGCTTGCGCGCTCAGCCGGCCGATATCGGCGCCGACCGGGCTGGCCTTGTCAGGCAGATTGCCATGCTCAAAAAGATCGCCGAGCCCGACGGCTTGGAAGAAGTCGTGCCGCCAGCCGGTCTCTTCATGCGCCAGATAGGTCCATTTGGCAGTCAGCGTACATTGCGAGCGGGCGAGCGAACCGGTCGCTTTCCAACTAAGAAAGTCGGCGAGGTCGAATAGATAGCCGGCTTCGTTCCATGTTCCGGGCAGGTTGCGCTTCAGCCACATCAGCTTCGGCGTCTCCATTTCCGGCGACATGACGCCGCCGATATAGTCGAGCACGGCATGGCGGCTTTCGGTGCATTCATCGGCCTCGGCAATGGCGCGGTGATCGAGCCAGACGATGGTGTCCCAGCGCCTTTCGCCCGACAGCGATACGCTGAGCTGGCCACCATCCTTGCCGCGCACCACCAGCGAGCAGGTGGCGTCGAAAGAGATGCCGACAATGTCCTCAGCTGCCAGGCCGGCCTTTTCACGGGCGGCGCGCACGGCAATGCAGACCGCCGACCAGATATCCTGCGAATCGTGCTCGGCGTGATCGGCCTTCGGCCGGTTCATGACGATCGGGTGCTCGGCGCGACCGAGCAAGGTGCCTCTGGTGTCGAGAATGCCCGCACGGGCGCTCCCGGTGCCGACATCGACCGCGCAAACGAAACTTTTCGTCAAGATGTTCTTACTCTCGCTCCCAGGCCTGCAATCAGATCGGGCAATTGCAGCATGTCAGCGAATATAAAGTCCGGTTCACTCGACGCAAGCCGCGCTTTCAGTGCCGGGTTGCCCGCGTGCGAGCCGCCGGTGAAGGCAAGGACGCGCATGCCCGCCGCCCGTGCCGCCGCGACGCCGGCGGGGCTGTCCTCGACGACGAGACAATTTCGCGGGATTGCTCCCATTTTGGCAGCTGCGTAGAGAAACAGATCCGGCGCCGGCTTGCCCCGCGCCACCATGGCGGCGCTGAACAGATGCGGCTCGAACAGCCCGAGCAGCCCGGTGACCTCGAGCGCATAGCGGATACGCTCCAGCGTGCCGGAGGAAGCAACACAGCAGGGCATGGCGAGGCTCGGCAGAACCTGCCCGATGCCGGGGATCGGTTTCAGCTCCTCGCGAAATTTGCGCATCAGCTCGACGCGCATCTCGCTCAGGTGTTGGTCGGTGATATCAAGCCCGAAGTCGCGGCCGAGGATTTCGCGGACACTTTTCATGCTCTTGCCGAGGAAATGCTCATAGGCGGCGTCCTCGCTGACACTGCCGCCGGCGAGCGCGATCATGCCGAGCAGCGCCGAAACCGACAGCCCCTCGCTATCAACCAGCACGCCGTCGCAGTCGAAAATGACCAGGTCAGGCGTCATTGAGGGCCTTCATCGGCCGGGCCTCATGCGCTGAGCCGATCTTAGAGATTGCCGGCGAGATAGCGCGTCAGTGTCGCACGTGCACCGTCGGCCCAGAGCGCCTTGAGCGCATTGGCAAAGGCTTCGACAAACGGCGCCGAGCGGCCGACATCGCCATAGATGTCTTCCATGGCCAGCCAGACGGCAGGCGCATCCTTTGCCGCCCTGGCGGTCGTCTGTAGCCGGTCCCAACTCGGATCATTGGGTTCGATGACGGCGCCGGAATCTGTGGTGCCGAAGCAGTAGCGGCACCAGAGCGCCGATTCCAGCGCCAGGCCGGCGACGCCCTTGCCGGCCTTCAGCCGGTCGGCGATGGTCGGGATGATGAATTTCGGTTGCCGGTTGGAGCCGTCGAGGCAAAGCCTGCGGATGGTGTCGCCGATCTTCGGATTGGAGAAGCGGTGCTCGATGAGTTGATAATAGTCTTCCAGCACGGTGTCCGGCACCGGCGGCACGGTCGGGATGATCTCGTCGTGCTCCAGTTTTTCGAGAAAGCCGCGCACCAGCGGCTCCTGCATCGCCTCGTGGACGAAATGGATGTCCATCAGCCCGGCTGGATAGGCGATGGTCGCATGACCGCCATTGAGGATGCGGATCTTCATCAGCTCATAGGGCGCAACATCGCTGACGAACTGCACGCCGACTTTTTCCAGCGAAGGGCGGCCGTCGGTGAAATGATCCTCCAGCACCCATTGCCTGAACGGCTCGCAGAACACCGGCCAGTTGTCGTCGAGACCGAATTCGCTCGACAGAATGCCACGCTCGCGGTCGGTGGTGGCCGGCGTGATGCGGTCGACCATGCCGTTGGGAAAGGCGACTTCCTCGCTCACCCAGTTCGCCAGATCCTCGTCTATCAACCGCGCGAGACCGATGACGCCATCAGCGGTGACATGGCCGTTGTGGGGGATGTTGTCGCAGGACATGATCGTGAAGGGCACGATGCCGTCGTCGCGGCGGCGCATCAGCCCGGCAAGAATGATGCCGAAAACAGTCTTCGGCGTTGCTCCCGGCTGCGCATCGGCGACGATATCGGGATGGGTCGGATTGAACATTCCCGACGCCGGGTCGATGAAGTAGCCGCCCTCGGTGATGGTCAGCGAAACGATCTTGATCGCCGGATCGGCAAGCCGTTCGATGATCGCGGGCGCGTCACCCGGCGTCAGGAAGTCGATCATGACGCCGGTGACGCGGGCGCTCATGTGGCCAGAATCCTGCTCGACCACGGTGGTCAGCCAGTCCTGCTCCTGCAACTTGCCGCGGCCGACCTTTTCGCCCTCGAAGACGCCGGCGCCGACAATTGCCCAGTCGTGGCCGACGCCCGCATTGAACAGATCGTCGAGATAGACGGCCTGGTGCGAGCGATGGAAGTTGCCGACGCCGAAATGGACGATGCCGGCCTTGAGCGCCGCGCGATCATATTTCGGGCCGGCGACCTCAGGCGGAAGCTTGGCGAGGATGGAAGAAGAGAGTTTCACGGTCATCTGCTTTTATCCTTTGGCGGGACGGCTCTTCTCCCCGTGGAGGAGACGGGGAGAAGAGCGCCTTCGCCCCCTCAACTCATCCACTGGCCGCCATCGACATTGTAGGTCTGGGCGACAATGTATTCGGCGTCGTCGCTGGCCAGGAACACCGCCATGCCGGTGAGGTCTTGCGCCGTGCCCATGCGGCCGTAAGGCACCGCCTCTCCGACCAATCTCTTCTTCTCGCCCTTCGGCCGGTTCTCGTACTTGGCGAACAGGGCATCGACATGGTCCCAGTGCTCGCCGTCGACGACGCCCGGCGCGATGGCGTTGACGTTGATGCGGTGCTTGATCAGGTCGAGCCCGGCCGACTGGGTGAGTGAGATAACGGCGGCCTTGGTAGCGCAATAGACGGCGACCAGCGCCTCGCCGCGGCGCCCGGCCTGGCTCGCCATGTTGATGATCTTGCCGCCCCGACCAGCCGCGATCATCGAGCGGGCGGCGGCCTGCAGCATGAACAGCGTGCCGGCGACATTGACGGAAAACAATCTGTCATAGCTCGCCTTGCTGATCTCGACGATCGGCGCCAGGTCGAACAGAGCGGCGTTGTTGATCAGAATGTCCAGCCCGCCGGTCCTTGTCTCGACCGCCTTGACCGCCGCCTCGATCGAAGCGATGTCGGTGACGTCCAGTTTCACGGCGTAAGCGTTGCCGCCGATCTCCGAAGCCGTCTTTTCGGCGGCTTCGAGATTGATGTCGCCGATGGCGACCGTGGCGCCCTCGCGGACATAGGCTTCGGCGAACGCCCTGCCGATGCCGCGCGCCGATCCGGTGATCAGCGCCGATTTACCCTCGAGCCTCATTGCACCATCGCCTTTCCGTCGGCGCCGAAGCGGTGCAGCTTGGTCTTGTCCGGCGTCAGATAGATCGTGTCGCCGTGATGGGCGGCCAGTTCGCCGTCGGCGCGCACCGTCAGCGGCCCGACACCGTCGGCCTGCACGTGCAAAAACGTGTCGGAGCCGAGATGCTCGGCGACGCCGACCGTGGCTTTCCATTCGCCTGAAGTCGTCGAGATGTTCATATGCTCGGGACGGATGCCGACAGTCTTGGCGCCATGTTTGGCCGCCGGCCCACCTTCGATCAGGTTCATCTTCGGCGAACCGATGAAGCCGGCGACGAACAGGTTCTTCGGCGTCTTGTAGAGCTCCATCGGCGAGCCGACCTGTTCGATGTTGCCGGCATTGAGCACGACGATCTTGTCGGCCATGGTCATCGCCTCGACCTGGTCGTGGGTGACGTAGATCATCGTCGTCTTGAGCTGATGATGCAGCTCGCTGATCTCCAGCCGCATGGTGCCGCGCAGCGCAGCGTCGAGGTTGGACAAAGGTTCGTCGAACAGGAAGGCTGATGGCTGGCGCACGATGGCGCGGCCGATGGCGACGCGCTGGCGCTGACCGCCGGAGAGCTGGCCGGGGCGGCGATCGAGGTAGTTGGTGAGGTTCAGGATGCGCGCCGCGTCCTTCACCTTCCTGTCGATAGTCGCCTGGTCCTCCCCCGCCATCTTCAGCGGGAAGGCAATGTTCTTGGCAACGGTCATGTGCGGATAGAGCGCATAGGACTGGAACACCATGGCCAACTTGCGCTTGGCCGGCGCCTCGCCGGTGACGTCGCGGCCGTCGATGTTGATGGTGCCGGCGGTTGTGTCCTCCAACCCGGCGATCAGTCGCAACAACGTGGACTTGCCGCAGCCCGACGGGCCGACGAAGACGACGAACTCGCCGTTCTCGATGACCAGGTCGATGCCCGGAATGATGATCGTCGAGCCGAACGACTTGGAGACGTGCTTGAGCGTGATGTTTCCCATTGTTTCCTCCCCGAGGGGTTATTGTCGGTCGTTCACCGCTTGCGGTGCTGTTATTTCACGGCGCCAAAGGTCAGGCCGCGCACCAGCTGCTTCTGGCTGAACCAACCCATGATCAGGATCGGCGCGATCGCCAGTGTCGAGGCGGCGGAAAGCTTGGCCCAGAACAACCCTTGCGGGCTTGAGAAGGAACTGATGAAGGCGGTGAGCGGGGCGGCCTCGGTGGTGGTCAACCGGATGGTCCAGAACGCCTCGTTCCATGCCAGGATGATGTTGAGCAGCATCGTCGAGGCGATGCCCGGCACCGCCATCGGCGTCAGCACATAGACGATCTCGTTCCAGAGCGATGCGCCATCCATGCGCGCCGCTTCCAGGATCTCGCCTGGGATTTCGCGGAAGTAGGTGTAGAGCATCCACACCACGATCGGCAGGTTGATCAGCATCAGCATGATCATCAGACCGATGCGGCTGTCGAGCAATCCGGTATCGCGGAAGATCAGGTAGATCGGGAACAGCACGGCAACCGCCGGCATCATTTTGGTGGAAAGCATCCACATCAGGATGTCCTTGGTCCACTTGCCCGGCGAGAACGCCATCGACCAAGCCGCCGGTATGGCGACGAGCAAGGCCAGGATAGTCGAGCCGACCGACAGGAACACCGAGTTGAGGAAGAACTTGAAGTAGCCGCTCTGCGCCTCGACCGCCGTATAGCTCTCCGTGGTTCCCGACGGAAGCAGGTTGAAGCCCTGGATGGCCTCCTGCTCCGATTTGAACGAGGTGATGATCGTATAGAGGATCGGGAAGAAGATCAGCAGGGCGACGATCCAGGCGGCCGCGGTCGCGATCGTCTTGTGCTGGGTGCTGACTGCACGTGCCATCGTTTCCTCCCTTATTTATCCAGGTTCTTGCCGACCGCGCGCATGGCGAAGAAGGCGACGATGTTGGCGAGAATGACGGCGAGGATACCGCCGGCGGATGCCTGGCCGATTTTGAACTCCAGCAGTGCCTTCTGGTAGACGAGGAAGGGCAGGTTGGTGGAGGCGTAGCCCGGGCCGCCATTGGTGGTGACGAGGATCTCGGCATAGACCGACAGAAGGAAGATCGTCTGGATCAGGATGACGACGGTGATGGCGCGCGACATATGCGGCAGCGTCAAATAGATGAAGCGGCTGATGAAGCCGGCCCCGTCCATCTCGGCGGCTTCCTTCTGCTCGCCGTCGAGCGACTGCAGGGACGTCAAGAGGATCAATGTCGCAAACGGCAGCCACTGCCAGGCGACGATGATGATGATCGCCAGCATGGGATACTGCCCAAACCAGTCGATCGGCTGCCCGCCGAAGAAGCGCGCAATGTCGGCAAAGACGCCGTATTGCGGATGCATGATCATGTTCTTCCAGACAAGTGCGGCGACCGGCGGCATGACGAAGAACGGCGAGATGACGAGGATGCGGACGATGCCCTGTCCCCACATCGGCTGATCGATCAGCAGCGCCAGCAGGATGCCGCCGATCACCGTGATCAAAAGCACGCTGGCCACGAGGACAAGCGTGTTGAGGATCGACTGCAGGAATGCCGGATTGGAATAGAAAAGCGCGTAGTTCGAGAAGCCGACAAACCCGTCCCGGATCGGGTTGAGCGGATTGTACTGCTGGAAGGAGAACCACAGGGTGAATGCCAGCGGAACGATCATCCAGACGAACAGCAGCACCACGGATGGCGCCATCATGAAGCGGGCAAGCGAACGGGTCTGCTGAGTAGCCATGACGGTCACCCTTCAAGGTCAGCCAAAATTTTCAGGGTTGTGAAGGCGGCCGCCCCGCCGGTGCGCCGGGCGCCCCCCCCCCGCGCCCGGGATTGGGCCCGGCCAGACTCCCCCACGCGGGCCCGCAGGGGATAAACAGGCGCTTGTATACCAAAAAG
>NZ_JAMYLP010000033.1:0-55934 GCF_040318085.1 Mesorhizobium sp. M1322 | reverse complement strand
TAAGCTCTGAAATCGTCATGTGTCGAAGCCCTCAAAGGCTCCGAACATCGTCCTTCACGCCGATCACCGAAAGGTGCCGTCGGGACATCGCTTACGCCGGTTGCCTCACAAAGCCGTATATTCCAATCATGGCGCACGCGGATTTGAGCCGCGGCCAGTTCGTGTATTTTGTCTCAAGGCGCAACGTTTTGGGGCGAATCGTTTCGACGAAGAGATTCTACACTGCGCGCCAGATGCCCACGACCGAGCCGGGGATCGTGACGCGCGGTTTAGAGAGTCATGTTTCGCTCGGAGATTCCTTCCCTGCAGGGCCAGCGACGCTACAATCGTCAGGTTGGCCCGGCTACCTTGCCGCTGGCAATGAAATGCGGGTTGGCGAAATCCTCGTCGTCGCTCTGGTCGCGCTTGCCATAGATGAGCGGCTGGCCGTCCAGAGTGCGCGTCATGCCGCCCGCGGCGCGGAGTACTGCATCGCCGGCCGCGGTGTCCCATTCCATGGTGCGGCCGAAGCGCGGATAGACGTCCGCCTCGGCGCTGGCGACAAGACAGAATTTCAGCGACGAGCCGATCGACACGATCTCGGCAGCGCCCACGGTGCGAATATAGGCTTCGGTCTCCGGCGTATTGTGGGACCGGCTGGCGACGACAGTCAGTGGCGCCACACCCGTTCGGGCCGAAATCGGCCGACGGCCGATGATCTGGTAGTCACCATTGACTTCGATTGCTTCCGCCCTGCCCGGCCGGCCGGAAAAGAAGCGTCCCGTGCATGGCGCAAAGACCACACCGATCTCCGGCACGCCGTGGCGAACGAGCGCGATGTTGACGGTGAAGTCGGTCCTGCGGTTGACGAATTCCTTGGTGCCGTCGAGCGGATCCACCAGGAAGAAGGCGTCGTCGAGGTCGGGCGGCACGATGCCGGTCGATGCCTCTTCCTCAGCCACGCAAGGGATATCGGGGAACGCCGCGCGCAGCCCAACGAGAATGATCTTTTCGCTCTCGCGATCGGCCTCGGTCACCGGCGAGCTGTCTGATTTCTGGTCGACCGCGCAGCCGGCATCGAAGACGCGCATCACCTCTCGCCCCGCCGCCAAGGCGATGCTCTCGAACACGCCGAGCATCGCTTCGTCGTCAGATGCCGCCGCCGCTATCATATTGGTTTTCGGCAATGTCACGCTCGTTCAGCCAGAGTTCCAGGGCCTCTACCATCTCCTCGGCAGACTTGGCGAGTGTCTTGAGATGGATTTCGGGGTTTTCCGGGGCTTCATACGGTGAATCAACGCCGGTGAAATTCTTGATTTCGCCATTCAACGCCCGCGCATAGAGGCCCTTCGGATCGCGTCTGGCGCATTCCTCAAAGGGTGTGTCGACAAACACCTCGACGAATTCACCGTTGGCCATCAACTCCCTGGCCATGCGCCGCTCGGCCCTGAATGGCGAAATGAAGGAAACGATGACGATCAGCCCGGCATCGGCCATCAGCCGCGCCACTTCCGCAACGCGGCGAATGTTTTCGACGCGGTCGGCGTCGGTGAAGCCAAGATCGCGATTGAGGCCGTGGCGGACATTATCGCCATCCAGGATGTAGGTATGCCGGCCGGTGGCGAACAGCTTCTTCTCGAAAAGATTGGCGATGGTCGACTTGCCCGAGCCCGAGAGCCCGGTGAACCAGAACACGGCGGGCCGCTGGTTCTTCAGATCGGCACGGCCGTGCTTGCCGACATCAAGCGATTGCCAGTGGATGTTTTCGGCGCGGCGCAGCGAATGCAGGATCATGCCGGCGCCGACCGTGGCGTTGGTGATGCGGTCGATCAGGATGAAGGCGCCGGTCGTGCGGTTCTCGGCGAAAGTATCGAAGGCGATCGGCGCCCGCGTCGATATGTTGCAAATTCCGACTTCGTTCATTTCGAGCGACTTGGCCGCCTCATGGGCAAAGTCGTTGACGTTGACGCGGTACTTCAGGTCGGTGACGGTGGCACTGGTCTGATCGGCCTCGGTCCGCAGGATGTAGGAGCGGCCCGGCAGCAGCGCATGCTCATCGAACCAGACGATGTTGGCGGCGAACTGGTCGGCGACCTGCGGCCGCGCCGCCGGCGACACCAGCATATTGCCGCGCGAGACCTCGACCTCGTCGTCGAGAACAAGAGTGATGGCCTGGCCGGCGACCGCTTGGCTCAGGTCGCCGCCATGCGAGACGATGCGCCTTACATGAGCGGACTTGCCGGATTTGGCGACGACGACCTCGTCGCCTGTTGAGACGGAACCGGACGCAATCGTGCCGGCAAAACCGCGAAAATCGAGATTGGGGCGGTTCACATACTGCACTGGAAAACGGAACGGCAGTTCGACAACGGTTTCATCGACCGACACGGTTTCCAGATGTTCGATCAGCGTCGGGCCGGAATACCATTCTGTCTTGTCCGAGCGGCTGGAGACGTTGTCGCCATAGCGGGCAGACATCGGGATGGGCACGATCGTCTCGAAGCCGAGCTGGTGCGAAAATTGCCGGTAGTCTTCGATGATGCGTTCGAACACGGTCTTGTCGAAGCCGACGAGATCGATCTTGTTGACGGCCAGGACGATGTGCCGGATGCCCAGCAGCGAGGCGATGATCGAGTGGCGCCTTGTCTGGCGCAGCACGCCCTGCCGGGCGTCGATCAGCACGATGGCCAGATCGGCGGTCGACGCGCCCGTCGCCATGTTGCGCGTGTACTGTTCGTGGCCGGGTGTGTCGGCAACGATGAATTTGCGTTTCGGCGTGGCGAAAAAGCGATAGGCGACATCGATGGTGATGCCCTGCTCGCGCTCGGCCTCTAGGCCATCGACCAGCAGCGCGAAATCGACGTCGTCGCCCGTTGTCCCGTGCTTGCGCGAATCACGCTCGAGCGCGGCAAGCTGGTCCTCGAAAATCTGCTTGGTATCCGAAAGCAGGCGCCCGATCAGCGTCGACTTGCCGTCGTCCACGGAACCGCAGGTCAGGAAGCGCAGCAGCGACTTTCGTTCCTGAACCGCCAGATAGTCACGAATGCCGTCGGTGGGGGCGAGGCTCTCGGCCATGATGTGGCGCATGCTCAGAAATATCCCTCGCGCTTCTTCTTTTCCATCGAACCGGCTTCATCACGGTCGATCAGGCGGCCCTGCCGTTCGGAGGTGCGCGCCGTGAGCATTTCGCCGACAATGGCCTCCAGCGTATCGGCGTCCGATTCGATCGCGCCGGTCAGCGGATAGCAGCCGAGCGTGCGGAAGCGCACCAGCCGGTTCTCCACTGTTTCGCCCGGGCGCAATTCCATACGGTCATCATCCCTCAGAATGAGCATGCCGTCGCGTTCGACGACCGGCCGCTCCTTGGCGAAATAGAGCGGCACGATCGGGATGTCTTCCTGGAGAATGTACTGCCAGATATCGAGTTCGGTCCAGTTCGACAACGGAAACACCCGGATCGATTCACCGGTCGCGATGCGGGTGTTGAATATCTTCCACATCTCCGGCCGCTGGTTCTTCGGATCCCATACGTGCTGGGCGTTGCGGAAAGAGAAGATCCGCTCCTTGGCGCGCGACTTCTCCTCGTCGCGCCGCGCCCCGCCGAAGGCTGCATCGAAGCCGTATTTGTCAAGCGCCTGCCGCAGCGCCACGGTCTTCATCACATGCGTATGTGTATTGGAGCCATGGTCGAAGGGATTGATGTTGTCGCGCACACCATCGCCGTTGACGTGGACAAGGAGATCGAAGCCGAGCTTTTGCGCCATCTGATCGCGAAAGGCGATCATCTCGCGGAACTTCCAGGTCGTGTCGACGTGGAGAAAGGGAAAGGGCGGCTTGGCGGGATAAAACGCCTTCATCGCAAGATGCATCAGCACGGAGGAATCCTTGCCGACCGAATAGAGCATAACCGGCTTGGCGAAGGCCGCCGCTACCTCGCGAAAGATATGGATCGATTCAGCCTCGAGCTGCTGAAGGTGCGTAAGCGCGATGTTCATGGACTGTAAGCGTTCTCTCGTGCCAATCCAGACCTTGCATCGATGCATCAGGCGCAATTTTCAGCGGCCCGGTTCAAGCTTCACTTCTGGACAATCTTATTTTGTGCAGGCGTTCTAGCAGATCGCTATCCTTTATAACAATGCAAGACAGGCCTGCCCCGGAGTGGTTCGGGAATGAATTTTCCACGCAGAGGCGAGAACCCGGAAATTCCTGCTCAACGGGCTGATGGGCTTGGTGGCCCAAGAAAAATATTCCTGAGGGGCCGGATCAGCGCCAACTCGGCTACACTTCCTGCGGTTACGAGTGGCGGCCTGCGGTTACGAGTGGTGGATTGAGCAGCATTGTCGATTTTGATGGCAGCCCGGCCCTGCCGCGCTCGAAATCCATGATCAGTCGCTATACAGGTCCCTAGAATATAGGAGAGCGACCCGTCGGTCGCGAACGGCAGCTCGCAGAGCCGTCGCCAAGAGGCGCTACGACGAAGTTCCGATGGGAACAAACAACTTGTCACCGTTGTGGTCGATCTCGATCAATTCGTTCCTCTGGGCCAAACGGTCTGCAAATCCTTTGTGGAAGATAATGGCGTTCATATAGGCAAACGTCATTGCAAGCGCTTCGGTCCGCAATGGATAATCGACGAGTGAATGGATGAGAAGGAAAGATACCGAGAGGAAAGCTGCCTTTTGAAGTGGATCTCGGCGAATTCTGACAAGCCCCGCAAGAAGTAATATGAAATAAAACATCATAAGTAGAATTGCAATAACCCCACCCTCGAAGGCTATTTCAAGGTAATCATTGTGGGCATGATTAACATATTGCTTGAAAATCATCCCTTCCTTTTCATATATCTGATAGGCCTTTTGAAAATTCCCAAATCCAACGCCAGTAGCCAAATTCTCTTTGATTCCCTCAATAGTGGTGCGCGCAAATTCTCCTCGCCCAAAGGCCGGATCGACCACCTCGGCATCGATCCTAGTCCACGCGCCTATCGTGTAGACCGAGAGCCCTATGAAAATCGCGAGGATGCTCAATCCACTCACCCTCGAACGCGCTGAAAGAAACACAATCGATAGTACGGTAATCGCCAACCCAATCAGAACGCCAGCACGCGAACCGGCAGCCAAAAGGAGCAGCAAAAGCGAGACCAGTCCGAGCGATCCTGACAGGAGATGTCCACGGAACAGACCGTAATAAACGACGAACGGGATAGAAACAAAAAGCAAAGCCGCAAAATGATTCTGATTGGCAAAAAGCCCAGCGTTGATCGTAAAAGGCAATAATCCCTCTATGGCGATATCTTCAGAGAGCGAATATTGAATCGCTCCCGCTAACCCATTGCAGATAACGCCCATAAAAAAGAACGGCAGAAGCCCTTGAACCTGCTCGGTGCGCAAACGCAATACGCTCAAGAAAAACGCGGCTGACGCCACCAGATACAACAGACATTCGATCGTCCGTCCGACTCCGACGCTGACGAAGCGAAATCCGCTCTGTCCCGCCAGCCATGAATCTCCGAGCAACAGCTCCGGTCGCAATCCGTTGAATATGGCCGCAGGCAACGGAACGATTTGTAAAATCACCAATGCCACAGCGAAGATAAGCAGCCACAGAATTGTAGACGGGATTCGTTGGCTAGAGGTCTGTGAAAAGACAGCTGCCGCCGTGATGATTGCCGCGACCTCAATCAGCGTGTCCGTATAGAGGCCGCTTGCAGTCCCTCCGCCGATCAGCAGCGATAGAAACAGAACCGATCCGAGGAGATATTTATCCCGTTCCGATGGTCGGTCGCTCAAGATGAAAGTCTCTCGATGCTCAATTTGTGCATTACCAACGTACCGACGTAGCGAAACCGCCAGCTCTCGGCAATGGCGGCCGTCTCCAGCCGTAACAATTGCATGGGGCAGCCAGCCGGTCCAACCGAAAAATCCTGACTGAGCGCCTGACGATTGTATGTACCCTCCGGAATATTGAACCTCGCTATTTCGCCGGCTGGACCCAAGCACCTGATCGACCAGAATAATTCCTTTGGAAGTTTCAGGTTCCTTGCGGAGGCATTCAGAGAAATCTTGTACGAACCTGGAGGGAGTTCAATATACTGCTGAAGAGAAGCGTTCTTGACGGGCGTGTTCAGGAAGCGAACCGTCGCTCCACCCTCACCTTCGACCGCATCCTGGGATGTTACAAAGGTAACTTCCAAACCTGACTGCTCGCCGACTTGCCAATCGAAAGGTTTACCACTGGGTACCGGTTCAAAGGTGCTGTTGAAAATGTACCCGCCCAACTTCCGTTCCTGATCAGACAGGCTGAAAAGAAACAACCGATACGCCTGTTCATATTTCTTCTGACGAATATGTTCGTAGATCACCCGTGACAATTCGCTCGAGTTTGGCGGCGCGCTTGATCCGGTCAAATCGAGCAGCAGCCGATTTGCGAAATCGAGCCCTTCCGGGGTTTTGCCAAGCGCGACGAACAGACTAGTTCTCCAAGGTGCCTCCGCCTTGATGGCTGCCAGAACGGCCTGGTATCCGTCGGGGCTCGAGAGGATTGTCGGCAGGCCCTCGGCGATAGCCGGAAATCGATCTGGCCATCGCCGTAGCAATATATCGATCTCGCCGACAGCCTTTGACAGATCGCCTGTCTCGATCGAATGGCCGATGGACCTCTGGAGCGCGTGGATTTCGGTCTTGGATAACTTTCGAGCTTGATCGAAGTACTCATAGGCTTCTTCTTTTTTGCCCTGTCGGTATTTGATCTCGCCAATCAGGCTGTAGAGACGCGCATCTGCCACGTCAAAGCGAAGCGCGCCTTCGGCCTTGGCGAGCAATGCGTCAAAATCGGGAGTGTTGCTTGTATCGTTCAGGTCGCCGGTGATTCCGCCTATCAAGGCATCGACGTTCAACGGATCCAGCGCGAGGGAAACGGCCGGCGTTCCAGTTTCAAGAAACCGACTTAGCCCGATCGACGAAGCCGCCAACACTAGAACGGATGCGACGAACCAAACGCCTGAACGCCGGAGATTTCGCATAAGCGGGCTGGTCTGCTCCGTCATCGACTTTGCCCTCAATTTTCGGGGTGCTCGTGCCGTAGTCGTAATACTGGTAATTCATATATTTATAGGCGTAGTTGTAATCGAACTTGTTCACTGCAAACTTCGACATTGCGGCTCCCACCACGTTCGCGCCGGCAGCTCGCAGACGCTTCAACGCCGTCTTCGCCGACTTGCGTGTCACCTGATTGGTAGAGATGACCATTAATGTGCCCTCGGCAAGCCGGCTGAGAATGGGGGCATCTGAAAGCCCGACGACCGGTGGGGCATCGATTATGACAAGATCGAAGCGCTTGCCAAGATTGGTAACAATCAGCGCCATCTTCGGCGAGGAGAGCAGGTCCGCAGGGTTGGGGGGGATCGTTCCAGAGGTCAGGACGGTCACATTAGGATATTTCGTCGCCCTGAAAATGCTTGCCAGATCCTCTTTGCGGACAGTGTTCGTCAGGAGATTGCTCAGTCCGATTGTGTTGTCGAGACCAAACAGCCGATGAAGGTTGGGCTTTCGAAGATCGCCATCTACAATAACAACTCTCGCACCGAGCGCTGCAAAATCCTGCGCGAGCTTGAACGAGGTGGTCGACTTGCCTTCCGACGGCTCCGAACTCGTGACCAACAGCGATCGCGGCGCACCTTCGGCGCCGGAGAACTGCAACGAAGTTCGAAGCGAACGGTAGGCTTCGGACAATCCTGATTTCTGGTCAGCGATACTGGCTATGAGTTCCCGGTCATCGATAAGCGGCAAGATGCCAAGCATCGCCAATCCCAACTCCTTCTCGATCTGCTCAGGATTGGTAAAGGTGTTGTTCAACAACTCGATGATGTAGATAATTGATGCACTCAGAGCCAAGAAAAGAGCCAAAGCGACCGCAAGATAGATGCTCAGGCGCGGAGAATAAGGACTACTAGGCTGCGTCGCGAAATCAACGATTGCCGCGCTTTGTGTCTTGAGTTCAGAGCTGACGCCGACCTCGTTCAGCTTGGCAATAAGATTATCATACTGCGACCTATTCGAATCAACCTCGCGCTTCAGGATCGTGTATTTGATGTTTTTGTCATTGAAGATAACCTGCTGCTTCTCCATCTCGGCAAGTTTGGACTTAAGGTCGGCTTCCTTGTTCTGAGCCTCCTGGTACTTCTGCCGCAACGAATCGGTTATGGTCAAAACGCCATTGTTATAAAGCCGTTGCAGTTCCTTGATCTGCGCCTGAAGCTGCTGCATTTCTGGAAAGCCAGGCTTCAATATGCCTAATTTCTGCTGATACTGGCTGGTCAAATCCGCCAGTTTATCGGTGATCCTCTGCAGACCTTCGCTTTCCAGGACCGGGCCAAGACTCGACCCGCGACCTTTGTCTATCTGGTCCACCATCCGTCCGGCATCGAGACGTTCCTGGATTGCTGTCGCGAGCGCGGTGTTCAGGGCCTCGATGTTCGACCCTATCAGCGATTTGTCGTCGCCGGTTATCGTAATGCCAACATCCTTTGCATAAGCGACCAGATCCTCTTCGGATTTCTGAAGCTTTTGCTTTACCTGCAAAACCTGTTCCTGGATGAACTGCCGTGCCAGGTCGGAAGTCTCGCTGGTCTGATCGAGGCGTTGATCGATAAAGCTTTGTGCGACCTGATTGGCTATATCACTTGCATATTTCGGGTTCTGGTCGACAAACGCAATCGACAGCAGGCTTGTGTTGGTGACAAGAGTGACCGTGAGGTCATTCATAACGCGACCGATCGCAATCTTCTCACGTTCCTCCGGGGTTTTCTCTTCTATTGAAGGCGATTTGGAAATTCCGAACGCACGATAGAAAATATTGCTAGGCGAGAAGTTCGGAGTCGGAAACAGAAAATCCGGCTTTTCGCTGAGCCCCAGTTGGAACACCACGCGTTGCGCCAATGCACGGCTTTTGAGCTTTTCACGGGCGGTTTGAAAGGCCCGCAGATCGCTGCTTTCAGAAACCACCTCAATGTCCTGGAAGACCTTGGCCGAAGGAACCAACACTTCCAATTGCGTTGTTGCCAGATATTTTGGCGTCTGCATCATGGTAACAACGGTGCCGGCAACCAGCCCGGCTGCCGCCATCATGACGATCAGCCACCGATACTGGACAACGTAAAACAGCAGCCTGAGTGGATTGAAGCCCTCGTCGTGCTCCGAATAATCGCGACCATACGAGCTATAGTTTTGCGCACCGTCATAATACAGGTCGGGAGACAAGGCTTGGCCATGTCCTGGGCCTGCAATTTGATGCTGCCTGTTGCGATCGAGCATAGCGCTAGATTATCCTAGGTTGCCTGTGTTTGGCTGGACGGAAAGCATCTATGGAACCAGCGCGCCAATTCGGGCTGCACTCGACGCGACACCGAGGGCGTCCTTGAGATTGTTCAGCGCTATCTTCGATTTCGAGGCGAAGACGACAATCTTGTCGCCACCATAGATGCGTGGATTGCGGCTCTTGCCGGCGCGAATCTGCTCCACATTGTAATTTGCAACCAACGTATTTGGGCCGACATTGCGATAGACAAAGACTTTTTTCGCGTCTCCAACATTGTTGAACCCTCCGGCAAGGGCGATCGCATCGATGAGAGAAGAATTGCTCGACACCGGAAAGATACCGGCCTTGGTGACTTCGCCGTCGACGGTAACGCGCTGTCCGATCGATTCCTTCACGAAAACCGACACATCGGGCGACTGCAGATAGTTGGCGCCGTAAGCCGATTCGATTTCCTGCTCCAGCTGACGGACGGTCTTTCCTGCCGCAATGACGGTCCCGATAAGTGGAAGCGAAATCTGCCCGCCGGCGTCGACTTGGACGATTCTGTTCAGATTGTCGACCTGGAATACATTCACCTCGAGCACGTCGTTCGGAGATAAAGGCTGCTCGCTGCCGTTCTGCGTATTTTGCGGCGCAGGCAGGTCCTTTACGACCTGCAGAGCACCGCCGCCCGAAAGCGACGCCGACGTTGATGTCAGTTGCAGCGCATCGACCGAGGTCGGCGAAGATGATGTCGTCGACGAGGTGCTGGTGCAGGCAGACATTGCGAGTGAAGCGAGCAAGACACATAACGTGCCCGTATAGCTTTTTGCGAAATGAAAAACGCCCATCACGCGGTCCCGCCCTTCAACAGGCGACCCAATCCTGCAAAGCGACCAACGTTGCCGGGGCTTGGCTTTTTCGAGCGTGCCTTTCCGACCGGCTCGAGAGGCCGGTTCGCCAATATTTCGCCTGGACGTTTCAACACCATATTGCGGGCCTCGTCTTCCCCACATCGCTTCGCGGCAACGGCGACTGCCTGCGAAAGCCCAGGCGGTCGACGGGTGGCGCCATGAGTGTCCGATGCGATAATATCTACCCTGCCCTCGTCAATCAGCTTTTCCGAATAGTAAAGCGCCGTGCGCCCAAAAGCACCAACAATCGAGTCTGCGGTAAGCTGAACAAGGCAGCCGATTGCATTCAACCTCTCGACAACGTCGTAATTTGCCTTGATCCAGGTTAACCGCTCAGGATGGGTAAGAATCGGAATGAACCCGGCGTTTATGAGGCGCAGAGCTAGATCTTCCAGTCTTGGCGGTAAAACGTGATGCGGCGGTTCGAAGAGAAAATAACGAGATCTGTTCAAGGTCGGCACGCTACCCACCGCCAATTGCTCCGGAAGATCCGGCGCTATATGGACGTCGGCCCCAACGTAAAGAGCAAGCGGTATTGCCGCGCTGCGCAGCGCCTGCTCCAACTCTTGAACCGCTCGGGTAATATTTGCCGATCCGTTTTCGTACATGCCGGGCACGATATGCGGCGTACACGCCATATGCGTCGTTCCATCTGCCACCGCAAGCCGCGCCATTTCCAGCGATTCAGCAAGACTGGGCGAGCCGTCATCAAGACCGGGCAAGATGTGGGAATGCAGGTCGATCATTGGCGTTTGTGGCCGCACTGAAGCAACGTGACGATTTCTCCCGGATAACAGGCAAATGCGCCACGCGCACGATAGCGAATGGCGCATTCGTCAAGTTCATGCAATGCGGTAGATGCCAGATTCAAGCTATTCGCTGACAGCGTTGTCGTCATCGTGCAAGCTAATGATCAGCGTTGCCGCACCCATCTGTCACAGCGCCCACCCAGTCGGGCGAGATGAAATCGCCCAGCCGGCACGCAAAGGCACAGAGACGCCGCCAATATAAAACAGCAGAGGCAGGCACATGCCTCTGCTGCATCGTCTTAACTGCGCCTATTGGCTGACGCCGCCGTTACCGTCGCCATCATCCTGCGTTGCAGCAAGAATACCAGCCGCACCAGCCATGCCCCCAAAAATAAAGAGCGGAGTGTTGGACCGGTTGTTGTCCCCCGGGGGAACCTGAGCCGTATGCTCAGAGCCCAACATTCTCAGGCAGATATTGTTCTCGACACGAGAAATGTCGAGGCTTGAGTTCGCAGGCACATCCAGGTTGCAGCCCCCGACATTGACGGAAGCCGATCCCCGGGCACCGACCACTACGCGGCTGCCGAAATCCAGAGCATTTCCCGCCTTGGCCGGGCCATAGCCAGCGGCTTGCGAAATCATTACGTCGCCATTGGCGGTCGCGATGGAACCAATCGAATTCGCTGCTGCCTGATAAGGTGTCGTACATGTGCATGGCGCGTCTTGAGCGAAAGACGAAACCGGGCCGAAGCCGATCGAGGCGACAAATCCGGCCAACGCAATTTTTACAGTAAGGTTCATTCGTTTCGATCCTTTTTTCCCGCCGTACCTCGGCCCCGCCCAAGCACTAAGGTATTAAACAAGCGCGTAACAGCTTTTTGCTTTGATTCCAACCTGTTTCGCCTTTGCGAGATGACTTTTTGGTTTCCGCTGTGTTTCAATAGACACACTCACTTGGCAGATTGAATCTTCCATTTTCGCTGCCGGCCACTGGCAATTTGTCGGAAGGCAGGTTCATTTGGTGGCCTTTGATAGTCGCCATCGCGCCAACCCTTCGTGCAGGGTTAGGCGTTATCGCACATCCTGTCTTTCATTTTATGACAGTCGCATTTCGCGGGAATCAGGGACGCCCTGGGCGGTTGGCGAAACCATAAGCTACGAGCCCGACAAACAAGATTTGTAGGTCGAACCCGCTTGCGCGGGCTGTCCGCACAAGATGCCATTCTCGGCAAGTTTCGCGGCTAAATCCATGCCATCGGACGTGAGGCACTGCACAACGATGGCATCACCAAACTTTGAGGCGACATTGCCGTCGCAAGGTGTCCCCGTGCCGACCGGCTTGCAGGTCAGGGCGAGCCCTTGGTAATCCCGGCGCGCCGCCTCCGTTACCATGGCACGCATGGATCGCGGCTTGGTAAACGCCACGCCGCACAGCACAATCTTGCGGCCGGCGACGCGAAGATCATCGACTGCCTGGACGAAAAGCTTGCCCTCAAACGGCTCAAGTGCCGCTTGTGGCTTTGGGGATTGCGGACGGACAGGCGTCCCTTTTTCCACGATAATGGCAAAGAAGCCAACCGCAAACGCCAAGGCAACAAGGGCAAGCAAGCCTATTTTCTTGAGCGACAATATCCTACTCCCGCCGTGGCCAAGCACGCATCTCTATCGCCAACGGAAACGCCCGCGCAACCACACCATTTGTTTGGTCGCATCGATAGCGGCTGAATGGGCTCCGACATTGGGTCAAAAAAACCGATGTTTGGCTCGAAAAACAACAGACCGTTTTCAATCGAAGAGACTTTTTATTCCGCCAACCCCTCTATCGAGATTTGCCGATGGTGCCGTCGAGATACTGGGTCAGCGCACAGACCAGATGGTAAAAGATGCTTGCCGGCACATCGGTCGCCAGCGAGCGGCCACGTTCATCGATCCGGTCTATCCACAAGCCAAGCGGTGCTGGGTCGATGTGCCAACGGAACAGGCGGCCGACACGCGCTTCGATCTCGGGCTTGAGGTCAGGTCCGCCTGAACCATCCAGTGCAATCGCCGCCTTGATCGCTTCCGCCTGCGGCCAACTGCGAGAGACAAGGTCGAGTGGCAGGCCTTGCCGCGAGACGGCACCATAGGCAAGGCCGGTGGCGCGATTGAGGCCATTGGCGATGGCCGAGGCATAGAGCTTTCTGGCAAAGCCGGTGAGGTCACTCTGGCCGCTGCGCCCGGTGAAGTCGACCAGCAGCGAGGCCCATTCGAAATGGTGGCCGGGTTCCGTCCATGTACCTTTTTCGCCCTCCGCCGGCCTCCACTCGGCGTCGAAAAATTCGCCCAGCGTCCAGCTTTCCGGATCGAAGAAATGGCTGCGAAACAGATCGACGATGCGCGCGGCGCGGCGAAGATAGGCGAGCTCTCCGGTGGCTTGGTGCCAGGCCAGGAAAGCCTCGAGCAAATGCATGTGCGGGTTGGAACGCCGTTCGCCCACGCCGCCCGACGTTTCGAGAAAGCCGGTCATGCGGTGATCCTCGAGATGCGCGTCGAGGAACGAGAACGTTTCTTCGCCAAGCCGCAATGCATCGGGATTTCCGACCATATGGGCATGCGCCAGCGCCAGGAGCACGCATGCATGATCGTAGGCATCTTCGGTTGCGTCGGCGACCGTGCCATTGACATTAAGCGTGCGCGCCCAGCCACCATTGTCGGTGCGGCCGTTCCTGGCCATGAATTCGAGGCCATGGCTGATCAACCGGTCGGCCGGACCGTCCCAGCCGCGCGCCTTGGCGACAGCGAAGGCGTAGACTTGCCTGGCCATGGTGCGCATGCGCTTGGGCTTCATCAGCGGCGTGGTGTCAAAGCCGAGCGCTTCGTGGAAACCGCCATGGCGCTCATCGACCCCGACCGTGGACCACAGCGGCACCGTCTCTTCAAACAGCCAGTGGTGCACACGGCGCCGCCAGGCACCGCTTTCGATGACGCGGTCGCCGGCGGGTGTGAACCTGGTTTCCAGCCGGCCGCTCTTTTCGAGCTGCTCGACGATCTTCTTGACATTCTGGCTGCGGCTGACCGGGGCGACGAAGGTGGCATCGGCGGTCGAGACGATGGCAACGTCCCTCAAGCCGATGGCAGAGAGCAAGCGACTGTCGCTGCGGATGTAGGAGTTCTCGCAGTCGATGGCGACGACATCGCCGACGATGACGTTGCCGTCATTGTCGGACGGACCGATATCGAGCAGTGATTGCCATGAACCGAGATCGTTCCAGCGGAAGCCGGCCGGCACCATGGCGATGTGGCTGGCGCGCTCCATGATCGCATAGTCGATCGACGTCGAGGGAATGGCGGCGTAGAGTTCCAGAGGCATGTAGAGACCGGAAAGATCTGACGTCGCCGCCTGATAGGCATGTTCGGTGGCCTTCCAGATCTCGGGCTCGAAAGCCGTGAAGGCGTCGCGCATGGCGCTGGCGCGAAACAGGAAAATGCCGGTGTTCCAGTAGAAATTGCCGGCCGCCAAATAGCCCTGCGCGGTTGCGAGGTCTGGTTTCTCGACGAAACGCGAGACATCGTAGATGCCATCCCTCTCGTCGGCGACCTCGATATAGCCGTAGCCGGTCTCGGGGTGGCCAGGCTTGATGCCGAACACCACCAGCCGGCCCGCACGCGCCGCGCCGGCGCCGTTTTCCACGCTCTGCCAGAATTGCTGTGCGGTCGTGATCTCATGATCGGACGGCACCACCAGCACCAGGCTGTCGCCATATTCGGACAAGGTGCGCAGCGTTGCCAAGGCAACGGCGGCGGCAGTGTTGCGGCCGGTCGGTTCGAACAGGGGGCCGCCGCCGGAAAGGTCGAGGCCGGCGAGATCGGCGTGGACGCGATCGGCGTGCCGCTCCGATGCAATCAGGAAAATCGGCGTTTCGCCCTTCGGCCGCGCCATCAGCCGGTGCAACGTCTTGGCCAGCATCGAGCCATCGCCCGAAAAATCATGGAACTGCTTGGGATTGTCTTCGCGTGACAGCGGCCACAGCCGCGAGCCAACGCCGCCGCTCATGACAAAACTGACGATCCGCTCGGTCATTGGGTGACACCTCTGACATTTTCAAACAAAGCAACGAGCGCTGCCGCGTAGTCTCGGCGGCGCATTTGTTGCCGGCTTTGCAGCACGGCGACACTGTCGCGGGCTAAGCGTGGGCGCTGCCCGGCTTCCAGGAGTCGCCGCGCCAGCGCTTCTGCACTATCGGGTGCGAAGAAGAGCGATTCCGGCGCCTGCTCGCGATGCAGTGGAATGTCGGACAGCAGCATCGGCGTGCCCAGCGACTTCGCTTCCTCGACCGTGGTTGACCACCCCTCGAAGTGCGAAGGGTTCAGGAGATAGTCCGCGGCACCGATCAGGGCGACGACATCGTCGTAGGGAATCAATCCGAGGTGTCGAAAATGGCTTCCGAGCCGGTGCGTTTCCGCAAGCTCCATCAGGCGCTTGAACAATGTCGGGTCGCGCGGATCGGTGGTGCGCCCCGTGAGGATTATCGGCGGCAAGGGGCCTAGCGCCCCGATTTGGTCTATATGCTTCAATGCCTCTATGACCAGCCTGTGGTTCTTGTGGACCCAGAACTGGTTGGGGAGAAAGAAGAAGCGCTCGGGCAGCCCATGCGTCTGGCGCGCCTCATCGGCACGCGCCAGGATGGCACCGGGATCGAGATCGATAGCGAAACGTACGACAGCGGTCTTGTTGCGCGAGGCCGGATAGAATTTTTTGCAATCCGCCAGCGCGTCCCCGCTGGAGAGCATTATGGTGCGATTTCCGGACGTCTGCAGGCGATAGCCGAGATCCCTGCGCCACCAAGCGCTACGCGGAAAGAGGTGCGGCAGACGACGGTGCTGGAAATCCGGAATCCAGGAAACGACCGGCACTGGAAACCGGTTGCCGAACCACTGGGCGACTTCAAACACAACATCGAGGCCTTGCGCAGCGACAAGATCCGCGAAGACACGGTCGCTGCCGCCAGCAAGTGCGATCAGCCCTCGCCTGCCGAGCCCGGCGCCCGTGACCCGGTCATCAACAATAGCAGGCGCAGCCAACATATGATCGAAGGACGCACCAATGCTTGAATGCTGCTCAGGTGTAAGAAACAGTTTCGCCTGCACCTTACCACGCAACTCAGAGGCGATGACGCTCAGCATGTTGCGGAGATAGGACTCGCCGCCTGACCAAGTTCCGCGGCCGATGAGAGTGAAGCCGACGGTAATCAAGGCGCGGAGCGTCGCAGATGACCGACCGGCTCGGCGAGAATTTCAGCGCGATACCAATCCACATAGCCGGCAATGCCCCTGCTGAGCGGCACCTGCAACTGAAGCCCCTCCGGGACGCCGGAGGGATCCGAGATCAGATTGACAGGGTCGCCCCGCCGGGATTCTCCAGAAAACGAGAGGCGATGGTTCCCTCCCCAGGCCTCCAAAACCATGCTGGAAATCGTGCTGACGGACGCAGGAGCGCCCGCACCGCCATTATAGACGGCGAAGCGCGGTTCGCCGGCAGGCAAAATGCGATGGATCAACCGCACGACATCCGAGACATGGTGCCAATCCCTCATTTCCCTACCCGTGCCGCCAAGCACAATGTCGGTTTCGCCTGCCGCGAGCCTTCCGCAGAGATCCCACAGCAATTGCTTGCGCAACCCTTCGCCATAGACCGAAAAGAGGCGAGCCACCGAGACTGGCTGGCCGTATGCGGCACAATAAGACCGGCCAAGCTCCTCGACCATGCGTTTGTGATAGCCATAGGGAGAATAGGGATCGAGCGCCGCGTCGACCCTGATCGAACCGGCATGGCCGCCGCCATAGACGGCCGCAGAGGATGCAAGAACGACAGGTGCATCGGGTGCGCGTCGGCGCAAGAAATCGAGGACACGAGCCGCAGAGACAACGCTTTGTTCAAAGTCCTGCAGGGGATCGGCAATCGACTGGCCGACCGTCGCGCCACCCGCCAAATGATACACGGCCGATGGGCGACCATGTGCTGCCAGAGCCGCATCCATTGTTTCCACGGCTACTCCTCCGGAAAAAAATACGCCGCCGGTCGCCAACGCAAAACCCGGTGCTTCTTTTCGACCGAAACCGATAACATGGCAGCCCTTTTGACCAAGAAAACGAGCGAGGTGCAAGCCGATGAAACCGCCGGCCCCGGTCACCCAGACAGGCTTAGCCTCTTTTGATTGCGTCAAGAAATCAGTCCTTCCCGTGCTTGTGGCAAAGGAAAGAGACCAAGCGCCCAGGCCGGCGATCAAGCGAAGCGGCAATCCTGGCGACGGCACCAAAGGGCACAGGCGAAAGGGCCAGGCGAACAACCGGGGAAAACGGACCAAAGATTTTGGCGAGCCTCTCGCGAATCTCCGATGGTGTCATTGGGTCATAATTCACGACGGACTGGAACGAGATCAATTCGCGATCGATCGTCAGCCCGGCCCCCTGGATTGCAGCGCGGTAGCCCGCCAGCGTAAAGGCGTTCTCTCCACCGTAGAGATGATGAAGCGGGTGGGCGCGCAGAAAAGGCTCGAGTTGCTGCGGCCCGGAGACCACGTGGTCACGCAACGACAGCACCGTCGCGCCTTCGCGAGAGAGACGCGCCATTTCGCGGCAGAAAGCCGGAAGGTCATGGGCATGATGGAGCACCTGCCGTGCGACGACCAAATCATAGCCTGCGGCGGACAACGGGATCGCCTCCCCGAAGGCTTCGACCACATCGATGGGCGTGCCTGTGCTTTCGGCAAGCGCCCGGATTGCAGCGGCGCCGACGAGTGCGCTCGGATCGGGCTCAACAGCCGTTACAGACCAACCTTCGCGCGCCAAAGCATAGGAGAGGATGCCGTTGCCGGCGCCAAGATCGAGAGCACGGCCCACCTTGCGCGGGATCATACTGCGAACCGCGTCGAACTCGGCGCTTTCGTGATAGCGCTGCGCGGCCACGACCGGATCGTCGAAATAAGCGGCGCGGGCGAGCTCTTGCATCGAAGGCTCGCTCATGCACCAGCGGACGGCGTCTTCCCAAGTCATGGCCGCTTCAGGCATCGAGAGAAACCATATGCTTGATCATCCACGCCGGATTTTCCGCGACAACTGCGTAAGGCGGCACGTTCTTTGTCACAACGATCTCGACCTCCTCGTCAGATTTGTAGATGGCCCACAACAGCCGCCGCAAGGCTCAGCTTGACGCGTGCGTCGCCGCTTCGGTCATAGGCTTGGATGCTTCGCCCGTCCACCGCTCCAGGCGGATAATTTCCGGCGTCGATCACGCTTTGGTCAGGAGGTTGTTCCAGACGTCCAGCTAAGCTACCGTTTCCAGACTCGTCAAGTTCAGGTCACGAGAAGTAGAACCGCGCGAATTTCGTCCGCGTAAAACTCACCCCGTTGACGGCCCCGGAGCATCATGTTTTTCAAGACAGTATTCTGCGCGATATGCCTTCTAGCCAGTTCATGGCCGGCGACGGCGCAAACGCGCACCCCATTCAGGCTTTTCGAGGCTATGAACTTCGCCGGCGGGCCCGATTTCGGCTCGTTCGGCCTTGAGCATCTTACGATCGTAGACCCTCATGTTCTGGGACCGGATATCCCTGACGCCGGCCAAGTGCAGAAAGCTCTGGCACGGCCGAGGAGCAACGAATATCTCAATATCGACATTGAAAGCTGGCCCTTGGAGGGCCCAGATCAAGCATCGTCAATCGCGAAATACCAGAAGACGCTCAGCGCCTTCAGAAAGGCAGACCCAAACGTCAAGCTCGGGCTTTATAGCGTTTTGCCGCTCAGGGATCATTGGAGAGCGATCGGCCATCAGGGCGCCGCTGCACTGGACGACTGGAAGCAGCAAAACACCAAGATCGCATCCTCCCTCGTACCTTATGTGGATGCGCTATTTCCCTCCCTGTATACATTTTACGGCGACAAGGACGCTTGGGTGGCTTATGCGCAAGCCAATATCGGGGAAGCACGAAGGATTTCACAGGGAAAGCCGGTCTACTGCTTTCTCTGGCCGCAGTTTCATAAGACCCTTGCGTTTCTGCCGGGCGACCTCTGGTATACCCAACTCGACACTTGCAGGAGGCTGGCTGATGGGATCGTTATATGGGGCACCATCGGCAGCAATTCGCCCTATCGGCCAGCGAAATGGGACGAAAAAGCGGAGTGGTGGCAGGCCACTTTGAGATTCCTTCGGGAGCTGAGAAAGATCCCATAGACTTGCTACTTATGCCGAAGAGCTGGTTGCAGAAATAAACTGAAGATCGCCAGCTATACCAATTCGAGAAACCGCTCAAATTGGCGTATTTTGCTGTATTCTTCACGAATTGCGCGGTTCCCCGCCCGGCCGATCTCGTCCCAGTTTCCGCTATCCAATTGCTGTTCGATTCTATCCAATGCGTCCTGCGGTTGCTCGTAGACGACCATGGTTTCCCCGTCGCGCATCGGTGCGGGATAATTGCCGGAATCGGATATCAGCAGAGCGCCAGCGCCCATCGTCTCAAAACAGCGCATGTTGCCACGGTCCGGACCCGCCATATCGATCGACGCGTTGACCACGACTTTGGCTCTTCCGAGTTCGGCATACATAGCGCGACCGAATACAGGAGGCGCGCTGACACTGCGGATAGTGCGCGGCCGGCGCACCGCGCGCAGGGGACCGAACCAGCCAAGCGGCGTCTCGGCGAGTGGCGTATAACGCGACAGGTCGAGATGGAAGACGACGCGCCAGCGGCTGGATAGACTTGCGACAGCTTCCAAAATCTGCCTGCGGCGCTGGTGATGACGACTGTAGCCGCCGAAAAAAAGGACATCGATATCCCTGTTCCGGTTCGCGGCAACGGCATCGAGTTCCGGATCGTGAGCAGGAAAGAAGTGGGCGGTCCTGGCGCCCTGCTCTTCCCAAAGCTTTCGCATCGACTGGAAATTGCAAACGACGAGATCATAACCGGAAAAATCGATCCTGCCTGGCGCAGCACGCCAAGCAATCTTTCGCTTCACATGCCCCGGCAGCCGCCGCAGGAAAGAGGCGTCGTAACGAAATGGATCAAGGTTGTAGAAGATGTCCGTCTTATGATGCTCGATCTGGGCAAGAAGGATATCGGCCAGCGATGCATCTTCGCCCAGCCCATTTTCGAGCGCCCATGCCCGCTGTAGCGATTCGTCGTCTCCGTTCGTAAAAAAGGCTTCAGGGCTGCCGGCCTGCATCGGCAGCAGGATATGCGCCGCGCCGTAGCGGTCGTTCAAAAACACTTGTTTCTGCGGCTCGAACCCACGAACCCCCGCCACGAGTCCGGCGAGTCTGGCCCGGTAGCTCGGCGAGATCCCGGAATTTTGAAAAATGCGCATGGTTGGTTCCCGTTGGAATTAATCTCGGAGTCCTGGAGCGCTGATAGCGATCCGTGTTGGCCGACCACCGGCGTCCCGCGGGCACGGCGCGAGTGCCTGCAGCCAATCAGGCGAAGTTCGACCACATCGAGGACGAAACCAACGCTGGTACCGATCGAAATAGGACTTCAATTCACTGTCAGCCTACTGATCGGTTACGGGACGCTCAACTTTAATAGGCCCGCCCCCTAGTCTGGATTGCGGTTTTTGGCAAGAAATCCCTGGTATCCATACCAAAACGATATTGTCAGAGCGGAGGTGACCCAGAAGAGCGAATTTCCCCATAGGCTGCCGCTCGCCATGCCGGCGATCGCTTCCCTGATGAATAGCACCGCAGCCAGCACCGCAGCGAGCGGGAATTTGCCGGACCGAATGATACCGACCGTCGATCTGAGTGCCAACACTATGTGAGCCACAAACGGCAATGATCCGAGCGCCCCTACCGCCATCAGGGATTCAAGATAAATGTTGTGAGGATAGAAATTGAACCGCATCTCGACCGCATAACGCCCGAACACCGGGCTTTCCAGAAACTGCCGCCAGGCCCCGGCGAACAATTGACTGCGTACCATTGTGGATTGATCGACATCCACGTTGATCGTCTGAAGTCTTGCAATGACAACGTCGACGAGCTCCACACCGCTGGTCGCCAAAATTGCCATCGCGACAACCAATGCTCCCAACACAGCGAACACTCTTTTTGAGCCTTTAAGCAACAGTATGTAGACTAATAGTGCCCCCGCGCCGGCAATGTATGCACCGCGAGACCGAGAAAATACAACAACCAACAATAGCATCGGACCCAGTATCGCGGATTGGATCGTTAATTTTTTTGTCTTTCCCAAGACAAGGAAAAAGTATATCAAAAATGCAAATGCCGCGTGCCCCATTGCTATCGGGTTGATTTTGTCGAGATTCATTCTTTGGTCATGACTCACAAACAGCACGTCCCTGTTTAGGTAAAGTCCAATGAGAAAAATAACACAAAGGGCATTCATAACAAATATCAAATCTGTATTTCTTATCGCCCTGTCCATCGATGCTATAACAAGTCCAGCTCCGACACCTGTCACCAAGAATACACTAAATACCATCATTGGTCTTGGGGATATAACTATCGACGATATATAAATATTCTCCACAAGTCGGCATGTGTACAGTATGAAAAATAACTTCATTGGAATAAGCGCGGCCGTTGACGACTTCAACTTTGCTGGAAGAAGCACATATGAGCCGATAGTGATCAGAACAATGGATACTCTTACCAAGATCGATCCGGTACTTCCTTCTGGATCAAACCAGTTTACCAGACCGGCGAAAGCGTACACGCCACAGATCGCGAGCGCGAACGCCGCTGCAGGAGAAAGCCAAATGCGCCGGTCGACGTAACCTCTCAAATACGCAAATCGGCGGCCAGTACCTCCGCGAGCGAAACCGGTCGATGTGCCGTAATGAATATTGGCTCTCCGAGTCATGGGACTAGTCGCACCTCACACGGTGAAGTGTGCCACGCCGTGGATACCGCGGGCTATGTTCCCTATGGAAAAATAGAAAAGAAATCTGATGCCGAAGAAGCCGGTCCAGCTTGCTGCGCCGAAGGGGCGAGCAACTTTCGTTCGCGCCGACAAATGCTGAGTCGGAAAGCCCGGTGAAGTTGACGCCTGTCGGCAATTCGAGTCCAAGACGCCGGAAGAACGGCACGGGGTCTTGTCGTGTCTCTCTTCTATGCCGCCTTTGATGAATTCGCGCCAGACAGCAAATCGACGACACTGGTTGGAGGCGCAGCTTTCGGCGGCCCTGCATTTTTAGCCTCCCCCCGAAGAGGGTGGGGGTGATACTTTTTCAGCCACTAGAAGATAGCCCATCGGCATGCTCTCGCGAGTCGCAACCCCCAATTTCTTGATAGGCGGCAATGCACGCATGAGCGTGGTGAGCCAATAGACCGAATTGGCAATCCAGGGCCGAGACGCCACCGCCTTCGTGGCAAGATCGGAAAGAACATCTGTGACGCCGCCGTAGGATAACAACTCGATTGTCCTTAGTCCCGCCTTCACCGTCATCCGCTCCAACGCAAAGCGGGTGTAGCGATGGTAATCGTGGGGCGTCTCGTGTAGCCAGTAAAAAAACGGGACGCCGATTATCAATTTACCACCAGGGCTCAAGGCCCCGGCTGCACTGTCGAACAAGGCCTGCGGCGTATGCAGATGTTCGATAACATCGCTGGCAATGACGGTGTCGAAAGTCCCTTGCTCCAGGACCAACTGCTCGTTGAGGTCCGCAAACAGGTCGACGTAGGCGGCGCCATGTGTGCTGCCCGGCCAATCGACGCGGAACACCTCACTGACATAGTCGCGGTAGATCCCGTAAAGCGGAACGGCCCCACAGCCCGTCGGCGAGACGACTTCTGGCATGAGTAGCGATCGCGGCGGCATAGACGGACGCCAATCGATCGGCGATCAACTGCGACCGCGCCGCCACCTCCTTGCGGCTCGAGCGCCAAACATCCCTTGCTGGTCCGTTCGAACTTAGTGGACTTCCACTGGTCGGCATTCTTCATTGAATTTGGCGCTCTTCGATGTCGAGAGGTTCGGCTATAGCCGGCAGCGCCATGGCACGTCGAAGGCGATCGCGCGTGTGCCGTTGCGTGAAATGATCTAGTACACGCCGCCGCCCGGCATCCCCCATCCTGGCAGCACGCCGCGTATCTGCCAGTAGACTGGCAAGCGCCTCTGCCGTGCTTTTGATATCGTGCTCTTCTACAAGTACGCCGGTCTCACCATCGACAACGGCTTCTGGAATACCGCTGTGACGTGTTGCCACAACGGGAAGTGCGCTCGCCATTGCCTCCAGGATCGATACCGGCAGGCCTTCCATATCTCCGTTACGGGCCGTCACTGAATGCTGTACGAAGATTGCAGCGTTCTGCATCATGCCTTGAACAAATTCCGTGCTCCGATAGCCGTGAAAAATGACACGATCCGCCAGGTTCTCCTGCGCCACCAATGCCCTAGATCGCGCCATCAACGGCCCATCCCCAACCAGATCAAGCCGCGCCTCCGGAAACCTTGAAGCGATCCGGGCGAACGCCTCGATCGTGAGGTGCGGTGATTTCTTTTCAACGAACCGCCCAACGACGAGGAGCCGACCGCTTTCGCGCTTCGATGGGGTGAAGTGCTCGGGCAAAATTCCGCATGGACTGACGTGGAGTTTCTCGTTCGGACAGCCGATTTGAACCAGACGATCGGCGATGAAACGTGATGGCGTGATGATCCCGTCAGCGCTGGCGAAGAGACGCCGGTAGCGACGTCGCCACGTCTGTTTCCTAGGCATCACGGTAGAATCCGCCCCATGGGCGTGGACGTACAATCGCACGCCGGCGCGGCGACAAGCGCGAGCGAACAGTGCACCTATCGTAAGATACTCGACAAGGGCGGCCTCCACGTTGTGAGCCTTGAAAAATTCGACAACTCTGTCCTCGTCGCTCCTGCTGATTCCGTCACGGACGTACGCTAGCCAGAACAGGCGTGCCGGAATGGCAATGAGGCTGGGCAGCTGGCTAAGCGGTGACGTCCCCGGAATCCCGGAAAGAACCGGATAATTGAACTGATTGGCGCCATCCGGCTCTTGGGAGATGAGCACAGTCTTGCCGGGCGCAAGGTGGCGGACATGATCTCGAATGAATGTCTCGGAAGGCGTGTTGAAGAATTGCGAAATGATCGCAATCATGAGGACACTGCCTCCGGCTGCAACTCCGCCGGTGCAAATCTGCTTTTGAGAATACCGACCGTGGATAGAGCACTGTCACGCAACGCTAGCGTCCCCTGCCGCGATCTATCTGCTATCGATTCCTGGTTTTCCCACCAGCGCTCAACAAGATTGCGAAAACTATTCGGCTCAATCTTATCGATGAGAGTAACGTATTCCTCCAGGCCAAGCGATCGGAAAAGATCTTCCGTTTTCCTCTCGTAGCAAATCGGTAGGACCGGAAGGCCTCGACACAGACACAAAATGCACATGTGCATGCGCGTGCAGATGGCGCCATCAAATTCGTCGATCTTGCGAAGCAATGCTTCGGTGTCCCTGAACTGCGAATCGACGACCACGCGGCTTCGAACGCGATCCGGCAGATACTTCAAGATATCGCGCGCCGTGTTTGAGTCATTGGTATACTCGGGGATCCCTTGGCAGGTCGAAACAAACGTCACTTCGGCCCCTACCTCCGTCACCAACCACTCTGCCGCTTTAGCTACCGATTGGAGATACTTCTCCCGTCCGACTTCCACAGTTCGGTCCCCGAAATCAGACCACGATCGGACTGAAACCGCGATTTTCGGTTTACGTCCTTCCAAACCAACTTGCGACGCTGTACGCCGTCTCGAGATCTCGTCCTGATCGGCCAGTACGAATACGCTGTCTGCCACGTCCTCGATATTACCTGTGTGCCCGACCAGTTCTTTGGCAAAAGCCTTGGATTTCTGGTCTCTGACCAGTATCAGCGGGCTTTTTCTAAAAACCTCTGCGAGTCGGCGGAAGATACGATCATCGCCGAATGGACCCATCGACTGTGTAAAAAAAATGGGCGGCTTTCCAAGATAAATGTCTCTCTGATATTCCGGAAGACGAGAGGTAACCGATCCCGGATGTTTCTTTGACAGGTACGTGCCGCCAGTCGAAATAATTAGGTCCGCATCAATATACTCTCGCAAGCTCTTGACTATCTCTCCCTTACGTCCAGGGTATTTCAGCCACCGCAGACGACGCTCTAACAAAATCAAAGTGACTTGAGTCAAATTGATTAATTGCACAAACAACTTCCCTCGTGTCAATTTATTTATAATTCGAAAAGCTATTTTCTTCCGAATCTGCTCGGAAGGAACACAAATAAATTCCATATCAGTGTAGTATCGTTCGGCGATCTTGGCTTCCATATCTGCTATGAGGACTTCAGTATCGTCTCCGAATGCGGCCTTAAGAATCCTTATTGTCGCGACTTCAATCGCAGCGTCTCCACCGTTCAAGCAAACAGCAGTTTCGATAATGATCTTCAAAGTTTCAGCCCCTCTGAGCGTACGTCTCTATCCAGAAACAGCCTTATGTCCCCTAACATCGAACCCGCGAAACGATATGGTGCAACAACAAAAACGCCATAGACCACCATCGCGATGGCAGATTTTAACACGAGGCCGCCCTCAGCCAGCAGAGGCAGGACGCTGAATGAGGACCCAACATGAAAGAAGGCGACCACCACGACATAGGCACCAAAGAAGGGCGCCGCCGCCTTCACAAGACCCTTGAAACTCAGTTCTGTGTTTCTTGTTGCATAAAGCCAAAGCATTGGGGTGAACACCCAAGATGTTATGCACCACGCGATAGCAACTCCAGGAGCCCCCCATTGAATCGCAAACAAGAATAGCGCGAACCGAATGGTTGATGTAAAGATGGAAAATACTAACAACTCACGCGTTCGACCCAAAGAGATCAGCGCCCAACCACCAAACTGTCCGGAAATACTCGTGATTAGAGACAAGGACAGTATCATCAAAATCGTCCCTGACTTTGACCAATTACTCCCATAAACGATCTTTACGATTTCTTGTGCATTGATCGTGATGAGAATGCACAATATCGTGTTCATCAAGAGTGTAAGCCGCATGGCGCTGAGATAAGTTCTAGCCCATTTGTCTGGCTGGGTTTGAAGGCGGCTCAGCATGGGAATGATAACCGAGCCGATTGGTCCGCTGATAAGCGTTATCGGTAACATAAACAGTGAGTAAGCGCGGGTGTAGAATCCGAGCTCGTGCGGACCGGATTTCCAGCCGACGAGCACGTTATCGGATTGGCGATTAATGTAGTTTGTGAACTGGGATCCACTGTAATTGATCCCAAAACTAATGGCTGATCGTGCATTCTTCCAATTCGCGACCTTGGTCGGACGCCAGGGTGACAGTATCCACTGGCCAACCGTGCCGACAAATGCCGTGGTGAGCGTCGCCGCAGCGAGCGACCAGTATTTGAAGTCCCAGCCCCATGCCATCGCAACGCCGACGGCACACCCACACAAGAGACTGCCAAGATTCACACTGTGCAACGACATCCACCGCATGTTGCGGACCAATAGCGCCTTATGCTGCGCACCGGCCGCAGTGATCGGGATGGCGATCGCCAGAACTAGGATAAGTTGAAAAACGCGAGGATCATTGAAAAGCCAGGCTGCGACCGGCGCCGTCAGCCAGGCCAGCGGCATGAGAGCGAAGCCGACGCCAAGATTGACGAAAAATAACGCGCTGACGGTGTCATGATCAACCTCCTTGCGCTGGATGGTGACCATCGACAGACCCAGGTCGGCGAAGACTCCGACAAACGCAGTAGCGGACGCCGCCATGGCCACCAGACCGAAGTCATCGGGCTGGAGCAAACGCGCCATCAGCGCCATGTAGCCGACTTGTGTAAGAAGAATCATAGCCTGGGCGCAGAGGGCTATAATCCCTCCAGATGCCGTGCGTCTCCCGAGATCGCGCGTCAGATGCTCACTGCTTAGCACCGAGCCTTTTGATGTGTCAGAACGACCGGACGGAGCCTTCGTCACAATAGCATTCCACCGCGCCCTAGTCGGTTGGTCACGAGGCCATCCACGTAGCTATATGGCATCTGCTGCAATCTTCGGCGCCCGCTCTTCTTAGCAGCATAAAATGCTATGATAATGCAGGACGTTGTAGCTCTTCATTCAATCGACGCGGCCTGCGTGGGTGCCAGGGAACGTATGACTTTGCAGGGCACGCCGCCGGCCAGGCAATTCGGCGGGATGTCGGAAGTGACGACACTGCCCGCCGCAATGACGGAGCGCGCGCCAATCCTCACGCCTTTCAGAACGGTCACGTTGGCACAGAGCCAGACATCGTCCTCGATCACGATTGGCGCGGAAAGAGTGCCACGCCCATGCCGTCGGTCCAGATAATCGACGGCATGAAAGTCGGTATCGAAAATATTGCAATTCACTCCGACCAGAACATTATTTCCAATTGCAATGTTCTCGACACAAAAAATAGACGCTCCGGAAATCCCGACATTATCCCCTATGGAGAGTTTTCCTGATGCACCAACAACCAGCTGAGTGGGATGATTTATACCCGCTCGATTAAACCTGGATTTGCTGACGATGGTTACGTTATCTCCGATCTCGAGGACGCCCGCCCCTCCTAGCCCAACTGGCCCGAGGACAGACAAGCCACGAGGCATCTTTCTGCGCCTCACCGCAAACTGAAGGGCTGCAAGTGCATTCCAGAATAGGCGTTCACTTCGGTCAAGTAACTTTAAGACGGACATCAACGGCCTGATTCTGACAGATCGCGGTAAAGCTTTTGAATTGCCGCGACGTTTTGATCGATGTGGAACCTGGCCATTGCGAACTGGCGTGCGCTCCGTCCCATATCAAGCCGGGTATCGCGCCGGCAGAGTTTTTCAATCGCTTCGAGAAGACCGGCGGAAGAGGAAATTTCGAAGCTCAAGCCGGTTCTACCTTCTTCGATCAGCTCAAGCAAATTCGGCAAGCGGGTGACCAAGCCCGGGCGTCCTGCCGACGCTCCTTCGAAAATGCACCGAGCACTGTGACTTGTCAGAAAAGGCGCAATGACGACGTCACTGGCCGTGAGAACGGGAGCGATGTCATCTATGAATGGCATGGCGCTGCACCGGCGGCTTGCGTTTATCGCCTCCAATGCTGCTTTTCCATAGCCTTCTTCGTTTTTTCCAAAACCTGCAAATACAAACCGAGCGCATTCGGGAAGGTTTGCCTCAAGCGAGTTGACCGCCTGGACGAACGGCAGAATGCCATTCGACTCCGCAATTCGTGACAGTGACAGGAATATGACATCGCCATCCCCCCATCCAAATTTCCGCCTCAATTCAGTAACGCCTTCGTCCGGCGTACGGAAGAGACTGCTGTCAACACTGTTGTAGACAACCGACCCCGTGGTGGCGGAGCCGCCAATGCTATCCAAACCGGCTTTGTCGATAGAAACGAAATAATCAACGTGCTTCTTATTTAAGTTGCGAAGTATGTTACCCCACCAGTTATGCAGGATCGGTTCACGGACGTGGGCAATAACGGGGATTGAGGGATCGGCGTCATGCGCGCCCTTCGCGGCGGCCACCATACAGGTGGAGTTCAGGTGAACAATGTCCGGCCGTATGGCACGAACAAGCTTCCTAGCGCACCTGACGAGAAGCGGAAAGGACAGTATCGCATGTATCCTCGACTTCACGTCCTTGCAGGGCGCGACCGTCGATCCATGGAAAGGTCGAATGTCCCTTTCCTCGATTACCTCCGCCCCGGCATCTTCGAACAGTTGGCGGACGCCGGAATTACCTGGACGAAGCGGCATCGCAACTATTGGAGAGAATTCTTTGCGATCCAGTGATTTTATCAGCAATGCCAAACTCTTCGGCGCACCTCCCAGCGCGGTCGCATGATGAAAAAACAGTATTTTCTTCACCATTCCAGGAGTAGCCACAATGCTCCGGTCCGGATTACGAGATCGGGCATCAGACATGTTCATGACGCCCCTCGGTATTTGACGCGCGTGTAGGTCAAAGGGCCGCGCGGATTTTCTGCACAAAATCGGCCCGCCAGCCGCCGACGATTTCGCCCATTCGCCCGGGCTTGTCGGATCGATTGGCTGCAGCGGCTGCGATACTGGCTGCAGCGTCACGGGTATCGCCGTAAACCAGACACACCGGTGCAACTGCACCTTCTTGCGCATATTTCTCGAGATACGCGCCCTTGCGGATGATCGGACGTGTGCCCAGTTGTACGCTTCGTCCGAATATGCCGGAGGCCTGGTCGTAGTCCGGCTCGTAGCAGCACCAGGCGAAATCGCAGGTTTTGTACAAGCTCAGCAGTTCGTCGTCCGACACGAACCGGTCGACCACCATTCCCCCGGCAGAAATCAGGCGAGCGCAGTCCTCGCCACAGGCTGGATCGACGCGCCCGACAGCCACCACAAAAACATCTTTCGCGAGATCTGGGTGGTCGGAGACGATGTCAGCCAAGAATTCGAAGCCCTTCGACTTTCTCACGCTGCCCAGGAAACACAAAATGGCGCGCCCGCCGGCTGCGGTCAGCACGTCGCGTGACAGTTGGCTGGTTTCGATAAGCGCCGCGCCGTCATGCATGTCCCACATCTGAGGGTCGTGTACCCACCCGTGCGCGACCTGGGCAAATCGGCGATCAAATTTGAACGGCAGAATCGTAAAGAGCGACAGGCGAGGCAAATGCCGCAAGCACCGGAAAGTCCATCTCTTGAGGCGATAAACGAGCCTTCCGCTCTCGAAGCATTTGGAGGGCCTGAGAAAGAGCCCAACCGTCCGCCGTCCAATCAGCGATCTTGCCAACGCAACTGCTATAAAACCAGCGTAATCATCGTCGATGGTGGCGAACAGGAGGTGGCGGGCCCTAACCAGGTCAAGCCACAGTCGAGGTCCAATGCGTCCCATTGCCGGTTCGAGGTCAAATAGGCCGGCAAAGAGATCCTGGTAGAATTGGCGGTGACCACCGGGCGCAGACACGTGAACGTAGTTGCGCTTCACCTCTGGGCCGACCTTCGAAGCATGGATATCACCTACCGAAGCCACTATTCAGCGTACCGGCTTTGCTTCGCGGTTCCGGCACTGTTGATGCCGAAAAACTGCCCCAGCTTGCGCATTGGCTTCGCAACAAGCGCGTAGTCGATTGGACCGGAGCGCAGCCATTGGCGCCGCGACCGGAGGGCCTCAAAATTGTGCCCGATATAGGAGCTGAGGCTCCGTGTGCTGGCCCCGCCAACCATCATATCTACCAACACATGGTTGGTGGTAGCGGACCCGAATCCATGAAGCTCAACCGCTCTCAGCATCCAATCGTAATCCGATGCCACTTTGAGACCGAGGTCGAACGTGCCGACCGTCTCCGCCACCTTCCGCCTGACGTAAAACGTTGGATGGGCCGGCATCCAACCAGTCCGGAACCCCTTGGCGGGTCTGGGGGCGGCACGCCAACGCCGGATGACCCGCTTGTTGAAATGATTTTCAACAAAATCCAGATCGCCATGCACGATGTCGGCCTGTTCGAGTTCTGCCGAAATTCGCGTCAGCACAGTATGGTCATGGAAACAATCGTCGGAATTCAGCACGCCTACTGCGTCTCCAGTATAGAGGTGCAGCCCCTTATTGAGTGCATCGTACATTCCGCGATCCGGCTCGCTGACCAACTGAATCTGGTCTTGGGGATAGGACCGAACGATCGTCAGCGTTTCGTCCGATGACCCGCCATCGACGACCACCAACTCTTTGTGCTGATGGTCCTGGGCAAAGAAGCTATCGACCGTATGCCTGATGGTTGCGGCTGAGTTCCAGCAGACCGTTAAAACCGAGATTTTCATGTCAACTCGGTCCAACGTTCCTTACTGTGCCGCAACGCGAATGCGATCCTCGTCCAAGCGCCGGTGCTCGGATTCCCGTCTTACCGTATCGAGGTCGGACTGAACCATTTCCTGGACCATTGCATCGAGCGAGGTTGTTGCCTTCCACCCGAGGATACGCTCCGCTTTCGAGGGGTCGCCGATCAGAAGCTCTACTTCGGTCGGCCTGAAGTAGCGCGGATCCACCTCGACCAGAACAGCGCCGGATCTTGCATCGATGCCTTTTTCGTCGATGCCGGAACCGACCCATTGGATCTCGGTCCCAACTTCGCTGAATGCAAGCTCGACAAAGCGACGGACCGAGTTCTTTACGCCGGTAGCGAGGACATAGTCGTCGGGCGCATCCTGCTGAAGGATCCTCCACATGCCTTCGACATAGTCGCGGGCATGGCCCCAATCTCGCTCGGCAGACAGATTGCCGAGGTAGAGTTTGTCCTGAAGGCCCAGGCTGATCGCGGCAGCCGCGCGCGTGATCTTACGCGTCACAAATGTCTCGCCTCGCATCGGACTCTCGTGATTGAACAGGATGCCGTTGGAAGCGTGAATGCCATAGGCTTCGCGGTAATTTACCGCAATCCAGTAGGCATAGATCTTTGCCGCGGCATAAGGCGATCGCGGATAGAAGGGCGTCGTTTCCTTTTGTGGGATCTCCTGCACCTTCCCGTAGAGCTCGGATGTCGATGCCTGATAGAAACGCGTCTTCTTTGTCAGGCCGAGCAGCCGGATGGCCTCGAGAAGGCGTAGTGTGCCTATCGCGTCGGCATTCGCGGTATATTCGGCGGTCTCGAAGCTCACCTGAACATGCGATTGCGCGGCGAGATTGTAGATCTCGTCTGGCTGCACCTCCTGGACGATGCGGATGAGGTTCGTGGCATCGGTCATATCACCGTAGTGGAGCGACAGCCTTACGTCCTTCTCATGCGGATCCTGGTAGAGATTGTCGATGCGACCGGTGTTGAACGACGACGAACGCCGCTTGATGCCGTGGACGTCATAGCCCTTTGCCAGCAGAAGTTCCGCCAGATAGGCGCCATCCTGGCCAGTGATACCGGTTATGAGTGCGATCTTCCTGGTCATTGTGCTTCTCCGGCGATTTCTGGAACGCGATTGTGAGTGTCGTCCAAGCGAATAATAATCCTCCCGCAATCAGTAAGCCTCTTCGGCTCTACCGAGCACCAAATCCTGTCAGCATGGTTTGGATAGTACGAAACACAATCAGCACGTCGAGCCAAGGCGAAAAATTCTTGATGTAGTAGAAGTCGTAGTGAAGTTTTTCCAGAACGTCGTCCACCGCCGCAACATGGCCCTGATTGACTTGCGCCCATCCGGTAATGCCAGGCCGGACGATGTGCCGATATCGATAGAATGGCAGCTCAGCCTCATACCATTTCGACAGCACGAGTGCCTCCGGCCGCGGTCCGATCCAGCTCATTTCGCCGCGCAAAATGTTGATCGCTTGCGGCAACTCATCGATCCTGGATTTTCTCAAGAACTGTCCTAAGCGAGTGATCCGCGTATCGCCGGCCTTTGTGATGGCCTCGTCCTTTTCATCGCCAGCAGCGGCGCTGAGTTTCATCGTCCGAAATTTGTAGACCTCGTAGATATTTCCTCTGTATCCCATTCTTTTTTGCTTAAACAAGGCTGGGCCAACTGAGTCGAGCTTTACTGCTATCGCCACAAATAACAGCAGCGGCGAGAAAACGACAAGGATAAACAGCGCCGAAAACCAATCAATAGCCTGTTTTATTTTCAAATAAGCCTGGTTTGGATTCAGGGATCCCAGAGTATTTTCGGAAAGATGTTCTATTTCCACTCGACCTGTGAGCGACTCGCTGATTTGTTTGACGTGGTAGACTGGCGTTCCCGAGAGCGCGCGATCGGCGATATACCGTTCCCATTCATCCGAAAGATCGGATCGAAGATCGGCCACCACACCGCTCGCATATTCGACAATCGTCTCGGGCGAATGAATCCGGTGCCAACTGACGCCTGGTATGCTTTCCAGCCTATCGACGTCTCCGCCTGGAATTACTGCCAACCGGTATGGGTCGAGCCGTCGCGTGGCCAAACTCAGCCCAAAATACCACAATGTCGACTGAAACAAACTTGCGGCGGCCTGGAACCGGCTATAGTCGAACCTGAAAAAAAAGATGGTGACGAACACGAGGCCATAGGTCAGGGCGAAGGTGGGTAAGATGTAACCAGCCGCCGCCACACCCGGAAAATTGCCGATGCGCTTGTAAAGTAAATAACCCGCCGCATGAGCGATGAATGCCGCGACAATTGTAACCTGCATATTCGATTGCAAGATTACTTGTTGGTTGAACGACATGCGGACCAGTGCGGGGAGCAAGATCGCGAAGGTCAGCCCACCAAGCAACTGAAAGCGCATCCGAAGCAGAAGATGCCTTTGGCCAGGAAGGTTGATGGTGGTGGTGTTCAAATTCGTCAGGTCGCTCTCTGGGGTTGCCGATAAATAAGCCAGGAACTCTCAGATGTTCAACGCAAACCGCTGAGATTGATTGTCAGGCTCCGTATTCCATTTCACGCGATAGGCGGCCCGACAAATCACGATCTGGCCCAGCGCGTGAATGAACACCAAGCTGCGGCAACGCCATTCGTTCTACCGGTATGCTTCGGCTCCAACAATGGCTACCGCACTCCCGGGTGAAACCCGAGAGCCGACTTTGCAACAGCTTGCATCGCATAACCGAGCGTCAAGTACGGTTATGCGATCGCGACGAGTTCCCTTGAGTCCATGTCAACAGGGATCTCGCCATTCATGATGGCAACCAGCACTCGGGCCCTTCCGGCTGGATCGAGCCGGTCGAGGCGACCGATCATCTCCGCGAAAGGACCTGAAAGAATCCGAACCGATGCGCCCGCAGCGAGGCCTCCGCTGAAATCAAGCAGGCCGTCCCGGCCAGTCAGAGCTATGAACCGCTCCACCAACCCCGACGGGACTGGCAATGGCCGTTCGCCCTGCATGATGAGTGAGCGCACGCCGAACGTTCCATTGACCGAGCGCCACCGCTGCAGCGCGACATCGAGGGCGATGAACATATAACCTGGAAAATAGGCCGCCGGTCGCGTCTCGATGCGCCGGGCATGACGTGTGGTCTTCTCGCAGCGAGGTACAAACGGGTGAAACCCCTGCATCCGAAGATGCCGTTCGGCGACGTCTTCCTTTCCCGGAAATACGCTGGCGGCATACCAGCGTGCTGCGGTGCCGGTTGCGGGCCGCTGCGGCAATACAGTCGCCTTAACAGTTGTTTTTTCCGGGGTGATCACAAGTATCCTTCTCGGCGGTCTTTGGCACTGTCGGGGCAAGCGTTACGACAGCGCGAAGATACCAGCAAGCAACATGTCGCGAGAATCGATGCGGTTGATCGAATCCTGCTAATTGTCCACTACTTTAGCTGCGCTTAAAAGTCATCGCGCCGCTTTCTTTCTTAGCTATCCAGCAGCGGTATCGAGCAATTGCGGCGATATGTAGCTGCTTGGTTACGCTGACCTCGCGACGAACCGCTGGCTCTTCTGGTCCTTAATCGGTCGATTTGAACATAGTGTGACGGTTATCGTTAGCAAAGCGTTACCGACCACTTGGCGGCGGCCTGCTTTGACGAGAACTCGCGGCAGGCCGTCGCTGAAACGGGACCATTCCACGATCACATCCTGTGGTTGCGTGCACTCGATCAGTGCCGCGCCCGATCTATCGACCAGAGTTCAGGAGCGTTTGAGCAGCGACCAGACGGCTGGCACAAGGCTCGCCGCCAGGCCGACCTTGATCAGGTCGCCGACGATGAAGGGCACGACGCCGAACTGCCATGATTTTTCCGGGCCGATGAGCAGCGCCAGCCAGGCAAAACCCATCGCCATCATGACGATTTCGGCAACCACAATCGCGTTGAAGAGCTTGATCGGATGGCGATCCCAACCGCGATCAGCGGCCCAACCGACGATCGCCGCCATGACCACGAAGCCAGCAAGATAGCCGCCGGTCGAGCCGAGCATGTAAGCGACGCCGATGCCCTTTTCCGGCGTGCCCTGGAAGACCGGAAGACCCATGGCGCCCTCCGCCATGTAGAGAAGCAGCGTGGCGACGCCGAGGCGCATGCCGAATGCTGCGGCGATCAGAAAGACGGCTAAGGTCTGCATCGAGATGTCGACCGGTCCGAGCAAAACTCTGGTCTTGGCCGACAAGGTCAGCACCAGCGTTCCAACGATCGCCAGCAAAAGCTGCGTCGCCAGGCGGGCCGCGCCCTTTTCAGGCAGAGCGAGAGAAACAAGCGGACGCATCGTCGTTGCAATTGCCATGGTCTTCCTCATATCGGACTGCCGCAGATCGCGGCCTTGCGTTTTCCTATATTGGCTTCCGTGTTATGCGGCAATCGGTTTTGCCGTCTCTAAAAGCGCGTCGCGTTTGACCGGCCTCATGCGACGCGCTTTAGGTTGTTGTTTTATGCATGTCGTAATCGCAAAACCGCTGCACACTTTTGCGCGACATGCATTAGAACAGAGCTGAACGACATTCGCCATGGCGCTGAAATTCAACACAGACTTCGACCCGTCCTACGGCCAGGGCGTGACCGTCGCGCCCGACGTGCTTCGGATCACCGCGAAAAATCCCAGCCCGTTCACCTTTTACGGCACCAACAGCTACATCGTCGGGCGCAAGACGCTGGCGGTGATCGATCCGGGGCCGGATGACGATGCGCATCTCAAGACACTGCTCGAGGTGATCGGAGACAGGCCGGTCAGCCACATTTTCGTCAGCCACACGCATCGCGACCATTCTCCGCTGGCAGCGCGGCTGAAGCAGCACACCGGGGCAATTGCCCTGGCCGAAGGCCCGCATCGGCCGGCCAGGCCGCTGCGCATAGGCGAGGTCAATCCGCTCGACGCCAGCGCCGACACCGCCTTTAATCCGGATATCGCGCTTCCCGACGATACGACGGTTGACGGCGACCGTTGGGCGATCAGAACAGTGCTGACGCCGGGCCATACCGCCAATCATGCAGCCTTTGCGCTGGAAGGAACCGGTATCCTGTTCTCGGCCGATCATGTCATGGCGTGGGCGACCTCCATCGTTGCGCCGCCGGACGGCGCCATGGCCGACTATATGGCCTCGCTGGATCGGCTGATCGAGCGCGACGACCGCCTGCTGCTGCCCGGCCATGGCGGGCCGGTGACAGCGCCGCGCAGTTTCATGCGCGAGTTGAAGTCGCATCGCAGGATGCGGGAGCAAGCGATCCTCGAGCGAATCAGAAGCGGCGACCGGACAATCAAGGACATGGTCAAAGCAATCTATCGCGATACCGACCCGCGCCTTCACGGCGCTGCCGGACTGTCCGTGCTTGCCCATCTCGAGGATCTGGTGGCTCGCGGCCTGGTGAGCACCGATGGCGACCCGGCTATAGACGGCATATTCAGGTGCCCTGGCTAAGAGACCGTTTGGAAACTCTACTCTGGCGGCCATCTGATGGTGTTTTCTGCGCTTCCGGTGCTCACGGACCCAAATGTCCGCTGCGCGCCGGTTCTCGAATACACCACCATATGACTCGCCAGAGCGAATTTCGAAACAGTCTCTCAGATCCCGCCACGAGCTCGCACTACGCTCCTGAAAGCTCAGAACCGGCTGGAACGCTCTTCTGGTTGAGGCGACTTCAGGCCATGGCAAGAGCATTCCGGATTGGCCGGAAGTCGCGCGGCGGTCTCCAGCGCGACCCGCGAGGCGGTCATGGAGAGATTGGGCAGCACGTCCTCCTGCAGCAATTTCTGGCGATTGCGGTCCATATAGTCGTTGAAGCCTGCCGTAACAAACGCACAGGGCACGAAGCAAGCGCCGATCTCGCGCGCCAAGGTGGCCTCAGGGGCGATCGAATGGTTGAGCACATCCGCCCCCATGCCGCGATACGCCAAAGCCTCGGCTGGAGTTGTCAGTCGCGGCCCATAACAATGGGCAGCCACCAACTGCTGTTCGATGCCATGAACGCGGCATTCGGCTGGCCAATGACGGCGGGCCGTCTCAACCAGAACCGCCGCACATCTTGGACATACGATCTGCTTGCCCGAACAGTCAAAGCTTTGGCGGTCCGGAAGCAATGAAAACGGGGTCTGCGTCAGTTCGATGATATCGGCGTTCACCACCATGTCGCCAGGCTGGATCGCCTTATTGACGGAGCCTACAGTCGAGCAGGCGAGAACTTGCCGTACACCCGCCCGCATCAATACCCAGAACGCGCGGCGATGGCAGGAATGGTCGATATGGTCGCGGGGATTGCCGTGCGAATACATGCACAGCGCCCGCTTCGCTCTCCCTTCGGCTGTAATCGACGCATCGAACTCGAGCAGCTTCCAGTTGTCGGTGCGACCGAAAGGTGTTTCAAAACTCATGTCGCGCCGCAACGTTCGCACGCCATCGAATTCGACATCTTCCGGGAAGGCAAGCCCCCAGTTTGCCGACCCGGTGATGATGGCCAACCCTACCTGAGGTATGTCCGTCGACTGATCCGCCGGAGCACCAGTTGCGTAATGGTTTGTAGGCATGCTTCCAGTCTCGGTCAGGATTTTTGGCGAAGGGCCACGATTAAGACGACGACCACAACAATAGCGGTCCACAATGTTGAGATCGCCGCAATGGTCGGATCGATCTGATCGCGCAGCGACACGAACATGAGCTTCGGCATCGTGCTGTTGCGACCACTCGCGACGAAGATCGAAATCACAGACTCATCGAGCGACGTCAGGAAGGCCATCAAAGTCGCCGACAGCAAGCTGATCTGAAGTTGCGGAACGATTATTCCGCCAATAGCTCTGGCCCAATTCGCACCGAGGCTGCGCGCCGCCTGAACCTGGTTCCAGTCAAAGCGAGCCAGAGCGGGCAACAACACAATGCACGCGACCGGAATGGCCAGCACCACATGTCCGACCAGCACACCGAACAACGTTCCGACCAAACGTTGTGCCGCCAGCACAAAGAAGAGACCGATTGCAAGCAGGATTCCTGGGGTGATCGAGGGGGTTAGCAGGACGCTCTGGATGGTCGCAGCGGTCTTTCCGCCCAGCCGATTCATTGAAATGCAGGCGAGCAGCGCAAAAGGCACCGCGACCAACGCCGTCAATGTGCCAAGGACCAAACTCGTCCTGAGCGCAGCCATCCACGCTGCCGAGCCGAAGAAGTTCTCGTACCAGCGCAACGAGTAGGCGTGCGGCGGAAACTCGAGGAGATTCGACGCCGAAAACGAAAGCGGCACCACCACGAGCGTCGGCAACATCAGAAATGCCATGACAAGAGCAGCAAAGCTCCAGAGGAAAATGCGGGCCAGCCGGTTGTGCGGATAGGCTTCAAGCACGGGAGGCTTCCACTGTGTTGTGGGCCAGCAGGCGCCGTGCCGCCAGCAGCATCACACCGATCAGCGCCATCAGAACGAGGAGCAGAATGCCCAGGACGCTCGCCGACCCCCAATCCTGAAAGGTCGATAGCGTACGCTCGATCCGGGTAGAGAGAGGATTTACCTTGCCGCCGCCAAGCACCGCTGGCGTGATGAAAAAACCGATGGAATAGATGAGGACGATGACCGAACCCGAGAAGATGCCGCCGGCCGAAAGCGGTATTATGACGGTGCGGATGACCTGCCCGAGCGTGGCTCCCATGCTCGCTGAAGCGCGAACGAGGTTTGGCTCGATATCGCGCATCGCGGCATAGACCGGCAGCAGAAACAGCGGCAGCATGTAGTGAACCATGCCGATGAGCGTTCCCGTGAAGTTGTAGACCAGCGGCAAAGGCTCCGCCGTCAGGCCCGAACCAGTCAAAGCCGCGTTGATCATGCCATCACGCCGCAAGAGCACGAGCCAGCCATAGGTGCGCACCAGGATAGCGGTCCACAACGGCAGCATGACGAAGGCCATCAGCACGTTGGCCACCCTTGGTCTGGCGCTGGCCAAGGCCAGTGCCAGCGGGGTGCCCAGAAGAATGCAGATCGCCAGCGTGCCGAGGGACAGTTCGAGGGTGGTGACGAGCGCCGACCATGTCAGTCCGCTCGAAAGCACTTTCGCGTAATTGCCAATGGTGTACTCACCGCCTGTAGTCAGGAAAGATTGCCGGATGATCCAAAGGATGGGCAAAATCGCCGCCAGTCCAACGATGAACAGCGCCGGCAGCGAAAGCGAAAGGAAGAATCGCCGCTCGCGTCGCGCATCTGCGGCGAGCGCAGGATCCACAGTGACGGTCACGCTGTCGCTCCCGGTATCGCGTGAACCTTCGCCGCCGGTGCATATGCGGTCATCCGCTGACCGGCGGCAAGCTCGGCGCAGCCGCCGGCCAGCGCAGCGGGAATGCAGACAAGAACCTCTTGCCCACCGTCAAGCACGAGCGTTAAAAGCCAGTTTTCGCCGCGAAACGCCTTGGCGCGCAGTATTCCTTCGAGCGCCACTCCGTCTCGCCCGACGAGCTTCGCATCGAGAAGGAAGCTTTCGGCGCGGATCATCAAAGTCGCGCGTGACGCTTCGGCGTCATCGATTCGGCGCACCGAGCCTGGCGCCACAATGTTGGCCTCGCCCATGAACTCGGCGACGAAGCGGGTCGATGGACGGTCATAAATTCGCTGCGGCGTGTCGATCTGCTGGATGCGGCCAAAATTCATCACCGCTATCCGGTCAGACATGATCAGCGCTTCGCGCTGATCGTGGGTCACGTAGATTGTGGTGATCCCCAGATCATCGTGCAGGCGCCGGATCTCGTACTGCATGGTTTCGCGCAGATTCTTGTCGAGCGCCGACAGCGGCTCGTCCATCAACATCACGCGCGGCTCGAAGACGATAGCCCGCGCCAATGCTACCCGTTGACGCTGGCCGCCGGACAGTGCGGCAACATTGCGCTCCGCCAGGCCATCCAGCTTCACGCGGGCCAAGGTGGCAAGCGCCCGCTGACGCGCCTCCGCCCTCGGCGTCTTGCGCAGCACCAGCGGATACGTGACATTCGCCAGGACATTCATGTGGGGAAACAAGGCGTAATTCTGGAATACTATGCCGATGTCCCGTTTGTTGGGCGCCAGGCGAGTGATGTCCCGATCGCCCAACAAGAGTTTACCGGAATCCGGCCGGACAAAACCGGCCAGAGCCATGAGCAAAGTGGTCTTGCCCGATCCCGATGGCCCCAGCAGCGTGAGGAATTCGCCAGCTTGAATGTCGAGCGAAACATCATCCAGTGCGACGTAGGACCCGTAAGCCTTGCTGACGCTGTCGATGGTGATCGGGAGCGACTTCATCATCTGCTCCAGCCTTATCAGCTGAGACTCAGCGGGCCATCATCTCATCGAAGGCTTGTTGGGCAGCCTCGCCGTTCTTGACCCACCATTCTGAATTCGAAAACACCGAGGTGCCGGCATTTTCAGGCGCGGTCGCAAGCGTCTTCAGACGGTCCTCGGGAATCAGGCCACCCTCATATGCCGCAGGATTGACCGGGCCATAGGCGATGAAATCGGTCAGCTTCGCAACGCGCGCGGGCTGCGTCATCGCTGCGATGAGCTTCATCGCGGCTTCCTTGTTCGGCGCTCCCTTCGGCACCCCAAGGCAGTCCGTGCCGATGACCGAACCCTTGAACGTATAGTCAGCCGCGCCGCCATCTTTTTTCACAGTCTCTGCCCGTCCGTTCCAGGTAACGACCAGATCCGCCTCGCCGTCCTTCAGCAGCTGCGCGGACTGGGCTCCCGAGGTCCACCACACGGCGACATCTGGTTTGATCGCTTCAAGCCGCCTGATGGCGCGCTCCAGCCCTTCCGGCGTGCTGAGCACGGCATAGACGTCCGCCGGCGCCACGCCATCGGAGAGAAGCGCGATCTCGATCGAGTCCTGCGCATTGGCGCGCAACGCGCGGCGGCCCGGGAATTTGGCTACGTCCCAGAACTCGGCCCAGGTCTTCGGCGGGTTCTCACCATAGGTCTTGGTGTTCCACGACATGACGGTGCCATAGGAATCGAACGGATAGCAGTAGTCGGACTTTGCGCCGTCCGGCACGGATTTGGGATCGATGATCTTGTAGTCGAGTGGCTCCAGCAGCGATTGAGCGGCCGCCTGGGCACCTTCCGGTGAGCCCAGGTGAATGACGTCGGTCGCGACCGCACCCGAGGTGACCTGCATCTTCAAGGCGGCCAGGCCGTCGCTTAGCGTCTCCTCGCGGACTTCATAACCAAGCTCTTTTGCGGCAGGGCCCCACATCGCCTCTTTCATGGCGTTGCCATAGTCGCCGCCCGCGGTCGTGATGGTGACTGTTTGCGCATGGACGGGCAAGGCAGCCGAGATTGCGAATGCGGTTAAGGAAATGCGTAGCCAGGACATAGGTTCTCCCCCTAAACTTTTTGTCAAATGTTGCTCGAAAGAGCCATTTATTTGCAATCGTAACGTTACGATTGCATCGGAATGCGCCAGAGTCAAGCTGCTTCCTACGGGCGTTTGGATTGACCGGGATGTCGAATCCGGTAACGTTGTGGCGGTCAGCAAAATCAGCCGGCGCTTTCGCAAATGAAGTCGGGCGGACAATGGCTAATCTAAAGCAGATCGCGGCGGAACTTTCCCTCTCGGTGACCACAGTGTCCCGCGCTCTGAAGGATGGGCCGGAAGTGCAGCCCTCGACCATAGCCCGCGTCAAGGAGGCGGCTAAGCGGGTCGGCTATTTACCAAATCATCATGGTCGTGCGCTCAAAACCGGTCGAACGCAGACGCTGACGGCAGTACTCCCGATGGAGACGCGAGACCATCTGTCCGATCTGTTGAAGCTCCCTTTAATCGAAGGCATGACGCTGGCGGCGCGGCAGGCCGGTTATAGTCTGTCCATCTATTCCACCACTCCCGACGACGATCCCGTCGAGAGTGTGCAGCGGCAGCTTCAGGCGCGCAGCACAGACGGACTGATCATCACGCGCTTGGTGTCGGGTGATCCGCGCGTCAAGCTGCTGCTGGATAAACGCATGCCATTTGTCGCGTTTGGAAGAACCGACCTCGACATTGCGTATCCTTATGTCGATGTCGACAATGAACAGATTGCCTACGAGGCAACCCGACGGCTCATGGATAAGGGCTGTCGACGCATTGCACTGCAACTTCTGGTTCCGGAAGATCAGGCAAGTGCCATGCGTCTTTCCGGCTATGGAAGGGCAATGGCCGAGGCCGGTATTCCGATCGACCAATCGCTGATCGGGCATGGCATGTTCACCATGGAATCGAGCGCAGCCTGGTTCGATCGCTTGCTGGCTTGCTCAGATCCGCCGACAGGCTTGGCATGCGCCAACGAACTGGGCCTTCTAGGGGCGCTGCACGCTCTTGGCAAAAGAGGTCTTGCGCCGGGGAGCGACGTCCACATTGTAACGCGTGACAGCACGCGGCTGGCACGCTTCCTGCCGGCGAAGATCGGAGTTCATTCCGTTGATATGGCCGGTGTCGGGCGCAAACTTGTCGAAATCCTGGAGAACCGGATTATCAATCCGCTTGGACCGGTGGAGACAATCCTGCTCAAGGGTGAATTCGAGCCGGCCGAATAGCTGCCCGCAGACTCAATCGACCCAGGGACTACGACAACCCCTGATTGTATCTGTGGCGTCAAAGCGATTCCGCTTGGCTGTAAAAATGCTCTGGACATCACTCGGCAGGGGCCGTGCCGACCTGGCCGGCGACTTCCTGATCCAGCTCGGCTAGGAAATCCACGATGCGGGCCGCATTGTCGCCAAGGTCGTAGCGGCCGTAACGCGAGGCCGAACGCATGTCGACGACGACCGCATCGCCATCGTCGGTCACACGGATGGCGACGTCGGCGGGAAGGCTGAGGATGAAGTTCCTGGCCAGGGCGTTGATCGTCACCTCGCTTTGCCCGATCGCACGGGGAAACGGCGCCGTAAGCTGCCAGTCCCGACGATCGAGCACGGTTTCGACTGCTTCCAGGACCCGATCGAAAGGCAGATTGTAGCTGCGTCCGGTGACAAGCGGATAGGTCTCGGTCTGCAGGCGCCGCTCGCCCGGGGTCGGCGGCGAAAGCGCGTTCATATCCCCGGTCCGGGTGCTGGTGTCGAGCACCGGCGGATCGTCGAAATCCGTCGAGATGTCCCTGAGCGGTGGATAAGTCGCTGCCCAGTAGGCGGCAATGCCAAAAGGAGCAAGCACCAGCAGTGCCAGCAACGTTCCGACGGTGAGATCGCGACCGCCACGGTCGCCGAAATTCCACAGTCTCGAAAAGGCAAATCCGGCGAACAGCAGCGCAAAGGCGGCAAGCAGCGCGACAATGCCGAGCACCCAAAGGAAAGCCGGCGTTTCAACAAGTTCATATCGGTGGCCGACGAGGACGGTCAGAAGCAGGACCGCCGAAAAAGCGCCTGTCCGCCGCGACCAGCCGGCCGCCCTCGACGTCTGTCGCTCGGCATTTTTCATTATTTTCAGCACTGCTTCACCCCGAACCGGCGCTTAAAGCCGTTTAGCGGCGGCTGAAGGCGAAAGACGTCACACCCGTCAGTCCGTCGGCAGGCGATAGTCCCTGAACTGCCGGCGCAAGGTTGTCTTCTGTATCTTGCCGGTAGCGGTGTGGGGAATTTCGCCGACGAAGGCGACGTCATCCGGCATCCACCACTTCGCCACCTTGCCGTCCATGAAGGCCAGGATATCCGTCTTGGTCGGCTCCCGGCCCGGCTTGCGGACCACGACAAGCAACGGCCGTTCGCCCCATTTCGAATGTTGGATGCCGATGGCGGCCGCCTCCGCCACGTCAGGATGACCGACCGCGAGATTCTCGAGCTCGATAGTCGAAATCCATTCGCCGCCCGACTTGATGACGTCCTTGGCGCGATCGGTGATCTGCATATAGCCGCTCGGGTCGATATGGGCGACATCACCGGTATCGAACCAGCCTTCTTCATCGAACTGTTCGGATCCGATGCCGCCATAATAGGCGCGCGCGACAGCCGGTCCGCGGACCTTCAAGCGTCCGAATGTCTTGCCGTCCCATGGCTGCTCCTTGTTGTCATCGTCCGTCACCTTCATTTCGACGCCGAAAGGCGGATAACCCTGCTTGCCCTGGACGTCGAGCCTGGCTTCGCCTTCAAGCCCGGCATAGCCCGGCTTCATGGTGCACAAGGTGCCAAGCGGCGACATTTCGGTCATGCCCCATGCATGGATGACCTCAACATCGTAATTGTCCTGGAACTTCGTCGTGATCGCGCGCGGGCAGGATGAGCCGCCGATGACGACCTTCTTCAGATAGGGAAGTTCCTTGCCGGTCTCCTCCAGATGCTGGAGCAGCATCAGCCACACTGTCGGCACGGCGGCGCTGAACGTCACCTTTTCGGTGTCGAGCAACTCGTAGATCGAGGCGCCGTCCATCTTGCAGCCAGGCATGACCAGCTTGGCGCCGATCATCGGGGCGCTCTGGCCAAGGCCCCAGGCGTTGGCGTGGAACATCGGCACGACAGGCAGTATGGTGTCGCGCGACGAGAGGCCCATGGCGTCGGGCATCGCCGCGATCATGGCGTGCAGCACGTTCGAGCGATGGCTGTAGAGGACGCCTTTCGGATCGCCTGTCGTGCCCGAGGTGTAGCACATGCCGGCGGCGGTGTTTTCATCGAACGTCTTCCAGGTGAAGGCGCCGTCGGCTTCGTCAAGCCACTCCTCATAGGCAACGACGTTCGGCAGCGCCGTTTGCGGCATGTGCGTGTTGTCGGTCAGCACGATCACCTTTCTCAGCGATTTGACCGCGCCGGCGATCTTTTCAAGCAGCGGCATGAATGTCAGGTCGACGAAGATCGCCTTGTCCTCGGCATTGTTCATGATCCACACGATCTGCTCGGGAAAGAGCCGCGGATTGAGCGTGTGATAGATCGCGCCAACACCCATGATGCCGTACCAGGCTTCGATGTGACGCGCCGTATTCCAGGCCAATGTGGCGATGCGGTCGCCAAGCCCAAAGCCGTCACGCTCGAGCCGCTCAGCGACCTGCAAGGCGCGGCGATGAATTTCCGCGTAAGTGGTCCGGACGATCGGGCCCTCGATCGAGCGCGATACGATCTCGCGTTCGCCGTGCTGCCTGGCTGCGTTGTCGATGAGCTTGTGGCAAAGCAGCGGCCATTCCTGCATCAGTCCGAGCATTCTTTTCCTCCCATTGCTTTTTCATTCCATTGTGGGACGAACAAGCGGATTGTCCAGCCATGACCGGGCAGAAGCGTTGCATTGATCGAAAAGACAGGGAAATCCGCCACAATCCGGCCATCGTCGGCGTTAACTTTGATTAATGGGCTTAACTTTGATTAATGGGCAGGGGGTGCGATTGGCGAATGAAAGAGGTTCGCATGGACGCGCAGCTCGAAGACAAGACTCTCGAAGATACGCTCGCCGAAAGCCTGGCTGATTTGGTGCCGGACGCCAAAACCGTTTCCGAAGACGAATTCGTCGAAGTTGTTGGCGGCGCCCTTGAGGCGGTCGGCGGCACGCTGTTGTTCAAGATGTGCGTTCAGAACGAAGGCGAAGGCCAGCACGTTGCCGCGGCATGCGTCGGCGATGGCGGCAACCGCCAGTTCCTGCTTCTTACCTTGCCGACCGGCGGTGGTGCGCTCAAGGTCGAAACCGCGTCGAGAAGCACCAATCCGGTCGCCAGTATCGCCGCCGCCTATGCCGGGCTGATGGATGCATTTCAGGCTGCCGCCTGATTGTTCATCGGCAGGGCCGATTTGACGAGAGACCTGCAACGCCAAAGGCGATGGTTTTCGAGCCCCGCATTCGACGGCGGCCTTGCGCGGCGCGCACGCCCGACACACTTTAGGTCGACGCAAGGAGAACCCGTCATGGACCAGATCGCCAATCCGTCACCCGGCTTCCAACGCAACCCGGGTAAAGTGATCACTGTCGCGCCCTACATCGGAACTGTCACCGTACGCGTCGGCGACTCGATCATTGCCTCGTCCACTAAGGCCAAGGTGTTGACCGAATCCCCCTACCCCCGGGTCCTCTACATTCCATTCGAAGACATCGATTTCGATCAGCTGCGCAAGACTGAACTGTCGACCCACTGCCCTTACAAGGGCGATGCGAGCTATTGGAGCGTGCTGCCTGCCGCGGGAGCAGGCAAGAATGCGATGTGGGGGTATGAGCAGCCTTTCGACGAGATGATCGAAATCCGCGATCACGGCGCGTTCTATCCCAACAAGGTGACGATCGAAGCCAAACCAGCCTGAGCAGGGACGGCTCGAGACCTGTCCTGCCGATCAGTCGGATACGGTCATGGCCGATGTCGTGTCCCTTACCTGCGGCCATTCTTCGCAGCCTGGACCGCCGCCTGCGCGGCAGCCAGCCTGGCGATCGGCACGCGGTAGGGCGAGCACGACACGTAGTCGAGGCCGACCTCCTCGCAGAAATGGATCGACGCCGGATCGCCGCCATGTTCGCCGCAAATGCCGAGCTTGATCTCCGGCCGCGTTGCCCTGCCTTTTTCGGCCGCCATCCGCACCAGTTCGCCGACGCCCTCAATGTCGAGGGACACGAACGGATCCTGCTCGATGATGCCCTTCTGGCGATAGGTCTCCAGGAACGAGGCCGCATCGTCGCGTGAGATGCCGAAGGTGGTCTGGGTCAGATCGTTGGTGCCGAAAGAGAAGAATTCGGCCGCCTCGGCGATGACATGGGCGCGGATCGCGGCGCGCGGCAGTTCGATCATCGTGCCGGTAAGATAGGTGATCTTGACGCCGGTTTCCTCCATCACGCTCTTGGCGACGGCGTCGATCCGCGCCTTGACATAGTCGAGTTCCTTCACCAGACCGACCAGCGGCACCATGATTTCCGGAACCACCAGCGCCCCGGCCTTTCTGCCGGCTTCGACGGCCGCCTCGAAAATGGCGCGCGCCTGCATCTCGGCGATTTCGGGATAGGAAACCGCAAGCCGGCAGCCGCGATGGCCAAGCATCGGGTTGAACTCGTGCAGGGCCTCGGTGCGCTGCCTGAGCTTGTCGGGCGACACGTTCATGGCGGCGGCGACTTCGGCCACCTCTTCCTCGGTCTTGGGCAGGAATTCATGCAGCGGCGGATCGAGCAAGCGGATCGTCACCGGCAGGCCGGCCATGATCTCGAACAGTTCGAGGAAATCCGAGCGCTGCATGGGCAAGAGTTTTGCGAGCGCCGTTCGCCGGCCCTTTTCGGTGTCGGCCAGGATCATCTCGCGCATGGCAACGATACGGTCGGCCTCGAAGAACATGTGCTCGGTGCGGCAAAGCCCGATGCCTTCGGCGCCGAAGGAACGCGCCATGCGCGCGTCGAGCGGCGTTTCGGCATTGGTGCGCACCTTCATGCGGCGCACGCTATCGGCCCATTCCATGATGGCGGCGAAATCGCCCGACAGCTCCGGCTGCAGCATCGGTACGGCGCCTTTCAGCACCTGGCCGTTGCCGCCGTCGATGGTGATGATATCGCCCTTGCGGAACGTCGATCCCATTGCCATCAGCGTGCCGGCTCTGTAGTCGACGCGCAGCGAGCCAGCGCCCGACACACAAGGCTTGCCCATGCCGCGCGCCACCACCGCGGCGTGGCTGGTCATGCCGCCACGCGTGGTCAGGATGCCTTCCGCCGCATGCATGCCGTGGATGTCCTCGGGACTGGTCTCGATGCGCACGAGAATCGCCTTGCGGCCTTGCGTCTTGAGTTCCTCGGCCTCATTGGAGGAAAAGACGATCTCGCCGGTGGCGGCACCCGGAGATGCGGGCAGGCCGATGCCGATCACATCGCGCGCCGCCGTCGGATCGATGGTCGGATGCAGCAACTGGTCCAGCGAGGCTGGATCGATGCGGGCGACGGCCTCCTCCTTCGAAATGAGCTTGTCCCGCGCCATGTCGACGGCGATTTTGAGCGCCGCCTTGGCGGTACGCTTGCCGGACCTCGTCTGCAGCATCCACAATTTGCCGCGCTCGATAGTGAATTCGAGATCCTGCATATCGCGGTAGTGCTTTTCCAGACGGTCGGAGATGGTGACGAAAGACTGGAAGGCATCCGGCATCAGCTTCTGCAGCGAAGGCTTGTCGGAGCCGGCGGCAATGCGCGCCGCCTCGGTGATGTTTTGCGGTGTGCGGATGCCGGCGACGACATCTTCGCCCTGCGCATTCACCAGGAACTCGCCATAGAGCATCTTTTCGCCGGTCGACGGATTGCGGGTGAAAGCGACACCGGTGGCCGAAGTCTCACCCATATTGCCGAAGACCATGGCCTGGACGTTGACCGCGGTGCCCCAGCTTTCGGGAATGTCGTGCAGGCGCCGGTAGGTGATGGCGCGGTTGTTCATCCAACTCGAAAACACGGCGCCGATCGCGCCCCAGAGCTGCTCGTTCGGATCTTGCGGAAACGGCTTGCCGAGTTCCTCCTCGACCTTGGCCTTGTAGAGTGCGATCACGCCCTGCCATTCGATGGCAGTCAGTTCGGTATCGAGTTCATGGCCGAGCCCGCCCTTCTGGTCTTCGAGGATTTCCTCGAACACCTCATGATCGAGGCCCATGACGACATCGGAATACATCTGGATGAAACGCCGGTAGCTGTCATAGGCAAAGCGAGCATCGCCTGAATCGGCGGCCAGCGCCTCGACCGTCTCGTCGTTCAGACCGAGATTGAGCACGGTGTCCATCATGCCGGGCATCGAAGCGCGGCCACCGGAACGCACCGACACCAAAAGCAGTTTCGAGGGATCGCCGAAACGGCGCCCGGTCAGCCGGCCAATGTGGTCAAGCGCAACCGCGACGTCCGCCTCCAGCGAGGCCGGGTAGGTGCGGCCGTTGGCGTAGTAGGCGTTGCAGACCTCGGTGGTGATGGTGAAACCCGGAGGCACGGGCAGGCCCAGGCTGCACATTTCGGCCAGATTGGCGCCCTTGCCGCCCAGGAGGTTCCTGTCGCCGGCACGGCCTTCCGCAGCGCCGTCGCCAAAGGTGTAGACCCATTTGGTCATGCTTGCTCTCCGGTTGCAGGAGATTGAAAAGATTGACGAAGCCGAAGCTCCGCCGTGTCCCTATCCGAGCGATATGATGCTGCAGTGCGAAAGGCAAGCGTCGGCAAAGCCAGCCGGCTTCTACAATCGATTAAGAAAAAGCGATGCCAAAAAGACTTGCGGCCCGGTGGTCAATTAAGTAGAACATAACAGGAACCAGGGATAACGCCATGAGACGGACCGGAAAACTCGATTATCTGGAAATGCCGGCAACTGGTGGAACGCTGGATAGGCTCAAGGCTTTCTACAGCGCCGCCTTTTCCTGGTCGTTCACCGACTACGGGCCGACCTATTCGGCGTTTTCGGAAGGTCTTGACGGAGGCTTCCAGGCTGATGCCGGCGAAGCGCCCGCCAAGCCGCTTCCCGTGGTTTATTCCGAGCACCTGGAAGAAACCCTGGGCGCCGTCGAAAATGCCGGCGGCACGATCGTCAAGCCGATCTTCTCATTCCCCGGTGGCAGGCGGTTCCATTTCATGGATCCGGCAGGCAATGAAATGGCCGTCTGGGGTGAATAGCGACAGAGCTCCCCATCCAGGACGATGATTACCGACCCAAACTCTGGCTACAGTCCAGTTGCGCATAGCCGCTATTCTCGGCATTGAGCTTTCCGTCGGCTCGTCCTATAAGGCCGCGCGCGCAACGGGCATGTTCCCGTTGCTGGGGCGTAGCCAAGTGGTAAGGCATCGGTTTTTGGTACCGACAATCCCAGGTTCGAATCCTGGCGCCCCAGCCAAACTGGATGCCCTGTGGACAATTTCGCCCTGGTGGCATCGCTCGACGCCGCTGCGGCCGCTGATTCTGCAAGTAAGTCAAAAGGTTGCCTGAAGTTTGCGCGAACTTCGCCGCGATCCCATTCGCAGTTCGACAGCACTAAATTCAGGAGCCGTTTTTTCTCGTTTGCGGCCTGTTCACAAATAGTCGGCTGGCATCACGGGCCAGTTCTAGGAGCCGCAGGCCGTCCTCCATGTATGATTCTTGCGCCTCGCTGTGCCGCTTGATCTCGCGTAGCAGACGCGTCTGTTCCGCTAGCCATTGCGCCGACATGCGATCATAGAAAGCATTGTCGATACGTCCGTCGAGCTTCTCCAGATACATAGCCTGGAGGCGATCCTCGAGGCGCTTGTACTGCGTCTGACAACGCTGGATCGCCTGTTCCTGCTCACATCCCTCAACAGCATGGCTCGCCTTGAGCGCGTCGCGCATCCAATCCAGCACCTCCTCATCGAACTGGAGCTTGTCAAGTAACGCGGCAAACGTCTCGTCCGGCACCTCCTCCCGTACATATTTGCGCCGACAGTCTGCATAGCCGCCACGCCCTTTGTCGACATGCCCGGTACAGTGATAGTAGATGTATTTGCCCTTCTTGACCTCGGCCACGACCGCGCAGCCGCACTGGATGCAGGTCATGAGTCCCGCGAAGGCAAACTCGTAGCCATAGGAATGGATCGGGGTCGCGTGCCGGCCGGTCAGAACGCCTTGGACCCGCTCCCACAGCTCGATCGATACCAGCGGCTCGTCCTTTGCCCTGATGCAGCTTGCCATGCCACTGAAACAGCCCCGTATAGAGCCGGTTGCGCAGCATCGTATGCACCGTGCTCACCGGTGCCGGATTGCCGCTCTTGGGATAGATGAGTCTTCGCCGCCTTCGCAAGCGCCTTGCGCGAATATTGGCCGGTCGCGTAACGCTCGAACAGCTTGGTGACGATGGGAGCCAGCACTGGGTCCGGCTCGATGACCTTGCTGCCGTCCTTTGCCGTGACGTTGAGGTAGCCGAGCGGCGCCTTGGACGGCCAGAGCCCCTTTCTCCTGCTCTTTCGAAGACACGCGCGCATATAAGAGCGCCTTCACCAAACCGGTGGGCTTCGCGATCTGCGCAGTTCGTCTGGCCACACTGGAAGCCACGATTGAAGCGAAGCCTGACCAGAGCGCGGCCATCGAAGCGCAGACATTCCTTACGACAGCGCAGCTCCGGCTGACTGACTACCGCGACGCCATGCGGAAGAACGAGGCCGCGAAGATCGCGAACAATTCCGCGCGGTCGGCCTACGATGCCTACTGCCGCGTGATGGAAGACGAACTGAATGCGCTCTATGACGACGTGCAGGAGGACTTCGGTACCTTCTACCGGCTGATCAATGAAGACGATGAGGCCAAGTTTACAGCGAAGTTGACCCCAAGCGAGGGGCGGCTCGATTTCGATGTGAACTTCTATGAGCGCGGTCTGTTTCCGCCAGGCACCGATCAGGTAACCGGTGGCGAAAGCGCGCCGGCAGAACGCCGTCACGGCGGCTGCCGCGCCAGGTCTTGGGACTACTCTTCCTCGGCGTCGGCACGCTTGCCGCCGAAGTCACTCCATTCGTCATCCAGAGCACCGCTGGCCTCCAGAGAACCATAACAAATTGGACAGGACCGCTGCCTGGGCCGATGCAAGGCCAGGCCTCTGTTGTCGACGGCGACACGGTCGAGATTGCTGGTCAGCGCATGTTCAATGGCATCGACGCACCGGAGAGCCGGCAGTACTGCAACGACGCCAAAGGATTCGCATATCCCTGCGGGCGCCGTGCGGCCCAAGCGTTGGGCGAGTTCGTGGCGGCATCGCTACTCTCTGAAGGCTTTGTTCACCTGTTCAGTCAACGGGTTGAGCAGATAAGCCAGGGCAGTTTTCTCGCCCGACTGAATGAAAGCCTCAGCAGGCATACCGGGGCGGATCGGTTCATGGGCATCTAACCCTGCCAGGTCAGCAGAATTGAGCACAATGTCGACTTCGAAGAACTGAAGACGGGACTGGGCATCTGTCGAGAGGTCTGCGCCGATCATAGCGACCTGTCCGTTCACCTCTGGCGTGGTTTTCTGATTAAATGACAACAGGCGGACCCGCACGGGTTGGCCGACCCAGATCGCGTTGATGTCACGTGGACGGACCCGTGCACGGAGAACCAACGGATCCGACTCTGGAACAATGAGCATCAGCGTCTCGCCCGGACCGACCACTCCGCCGACCGTGTGAATGGCTAGCTCATGCACGAATCCCGACTGCGGCGCGATGACATCGATCCGGTCAATGCGCTCCTGCGCAGCTTGGCGCTGCTCGCGAAGCGATCCGACCTTTGTTCTTACTTCCGCAATCGCAGTCAGCACTTCGGAGCGCCAGTCATCGTCGACTTGTATTGCTCTAAGGTCCACTTCACTGACGCTCCCTCTCAGCTTCGCGATTTCGGCAACGAGCCTGCCAATATCGCCATCTACGCTCGCCAATTCGCGTTCAAGTTCCAGGACGCGGTTTTTCTGAACCAGCCCATCCTTTAGCAGACCCTGCATTGTCTCGAGCTCAGCAGCCGCGATCGCCAGCTGCCGTTTTCTGCCTTCGAGTTGGGCTTCCATGCCGCTGATCTGATTTTTGATTTGATTAACCTGTTCAGCAAGTTGACGCTTTTTCCCTGCAACAACTTCCAAGCGCGACGCAATAAGCTTTTGCTGACTGTCAAATATACGCTCAAGTTCAGATTTCGGCATCAACTTTACAAGTTCTGAAGGAAACTCCAACTCGGCATGTCCGTCGCGTTCCGCTTCGAGTCTTTTTAGTTCGACTTCCAATTCGGCCAACTGTGCAATAATGATTGCCAGCCGCGCTCGGGGCTCAGATGGGTCAAGCCTCATGATCGCATCGCCTGCATGCACCCGTTGGCCATTCTCGACGTTCAATTCAAGGACAATTCCGCCTTCGAGATGCTGCACCTTTTTCGCGTTTGAACGAACAACGATTTGGCCTGGAGCGATCACCGCGCCCGAAATGCTTGCGGTTGCGGCCCAACCACCCAGAACGAGAACGAGAACCGCTACGACCGCAATTCCGGCTCGTTGTGTCCGCCTGAGCGAAACGGAAAAATTGCTTTCACGGCCGTCACTCATTGCCGGCCCTCATCACCGTAACATTGTTACCCTGGCGCGGTTCCGGTACGACCACCTGGGTGACTTGTCGAAGGACTTCGTCTTTCGGGCCGAAGGCGACCTGTTTGCCGCTGCGCAGATAGAGCAGCATGTTGACCGCGTTGATCGCGCTTGGGCGGTGGGCGATCACAATGATTGTTGCGCCGCGGTCGCGCGTCGCTTTGATCGCCTGCGAAAGGGCTTGGTCGCCCTCGGCGTCTAAGTTCGAATTAGGCTCGTCGAGAACAACAAGTGCAGGATCACCATAGAGCGCGCGGGCCAGCGCGATTCTTTGTCGCTCTCCCGCGGACAGCGCCACGCCGCCCTGGCCGACCAGGGTCCCGTATCCATTGGAGAATGATAAGATCAGTTCGTGAACGCCGGCGAGCTTGGCGGCGTGAAGAACGGCCTTCGCATCTGCATTCGGCTCGAATCGCGAGATGTTTCTGGCTACCGATCCTGGAAACAACACCGCATCCTGCGGCAAATAGCCGAGTTGGCGCCCGAGAATATCGCGGTTCCACTGGTCGTGCGTCGAACCGCTTATCCGGATTTCGCCTCTGACGAGAGGCGCAATTCCAAGTATAGCGTGTGCAAGCGTCGTCTTGCCCGCGCCCGAGGGTCCGATGATGCCGAGGCCGTCACCCGGGTTCAGCTTGAAGGAGATGCCGGCGAGCAGCGGCTCCTTCCGAGCGGAAGCCACGCAGACAATATCCGAAACCGACACCGCTCCATTGAGTGGAGGAAGCTCCATTGGGTCGGACGCTGTTACTTCGGCGGCATTGAGCAACTGCGAGACCCTGCGGGACGAACGAACCATTCCCAGCACGCTTCGCCAATGGACGATGGCCTGCTCGACAGGTGAAAGTGCGCGTGCCAGCAGTATGGACGCGGCAACCATCACTCCGCCGCTGATTTCCTGGCCGATGGCTAGATAGGCCCCGACGGCCAGTATTCCGGACTGGGACAGAAGTCGTGTCGCTTTTGACATCGCGGACAGGGTTCCGAGCCTGTCGGAAAGTCCGTTCGACAAAAGTACCGCTTCTTGGACTTTCGATTCCCAGAGCGACCGCAGATTGGATTCCATGCCTAGCGCGACGGCGGGCGCTGCCTGACGCCGGCTTTCGTCTGCAAGGCGCTGGGCTGACTCGGCGGCGGTGGAGGCTGCGAGTTGCGGTCCGCGGGTAAGCCATTCATTTGCAACTGCAAAGCAAGCAAGCACCGATGCAGCGCCCACCGCGAACCATCCGAGCCATATGTGGAGCAGAAAGATCACACCGATATAAAGCGGCACAAACGGCGCATCGAAAAACATCCCGGGCCCCGGGCCGGAAATCCAACCGCGAATGGTTTCGAGATCGCGGATCGAAGGACCGGCGTTTCCAGCGCCCCGCCACGCATCCGATTGAACTGCAGAAAAGACCGGTCCACGCAGAATTTCGTCAAGTCGCCCGGCAAGGCGGGCAAGAACGCGTGATCGCATTGCGTCAAGCGTACCCATGAATGCGAAAAGCACGACGACCAGGATGACAAGTGCTACCAGCGTTTGAACACTGCCGCTGGAAAGCACGCGGTCATAGACTTGCAGCATGAACAACGGCCCAGTCATCAGCAGAAGATTGATCACGCAGCTGAACAGGGCAAGTGCGCAGATGGGCTTGCGCACTTGCTGGCGTAACATCCCAAGCGGGCCGAGACCGGTCATCGTCGGTGCTTGTTTCACAGGTTGAAGTCGTCGGCCGTGAGAGTAATGAGGCCCGAAAGCTGGATCTCGAAATCGGCCGTTGTGTTTCCGTCTACATCGCCGTGTACGATTGTGACATTATTGACGGTGTCTTGATACCAAGTGACGCTGTTTGCCTGAACTCCGGGATCGGTTGCAGGAGTCGGATTGGCGACGAAAGTAAATGCCTGATCGCCAACAAATCCCGCCTGCGTCTTTGCGTCGATGGCCGACAGATCAATCTTGTCGCCTTCCGCCTGGCTGAAATCGGTGATCACATCCCGGTTGCCGGTTCCAATTGGCATTTCATTCGGCGCAATGAAAACGAAAGTATCCGCGTTGGCGCCGCCGGTCATGGTGTCCTTGCCGAGGCCACCCTCGATGCGGTCCGCTCCTGCGTTACCATTGATCGTGTCGTTTCCGCCGCCGCCGATGAGCACGTCGTTGAAAGCCGACCCGGTGAGTGTATCGGCCAAATTCGTCCCGATCACACCTTCGATATTTCTGTATGTGTCTGTTCCAAGGCCCGCGGCGCCAGCGTTGAAAACTGTGTTGCTCGCGCTCTGAATCAAGGTGAAATTGAGCCCTGCCCCCGTTCCGTCTGAAAAATCGATGAGGTCGATATCGGTCCCGGCACCTTGCCCATCGATTGTATCATTTCCGGCACCGCCTCGAAGTGTGTCGCTCCCGGCACCGCCTCGAAGGGTATCTGTACCAAGGCCTCCAATGAGTATGTCAATTGAGGGACCACCGTCGTCGACGTCGGTGCCATTTCCGCTATCGATATAGGATGCCTGATAAGACGCTGGGGTTGCGTACTTAGTTAACAGATTTACATTGTCTCCATTGACAGTATCAATCGATACAGTGCCGGTGGTAAGCCCTCCGTTTCCATCTGATACCTGGTAGGTAAACGATCCGGCATTGACCGTGTTGTTCGATAGAGGGTCTGTATTGTACGTTATGGTTTGACTGACCGCGTTGTACGTAACATTCGCCCCAGAAACAGACACTATCTGCAATTTATCCGAGTCGCCGTCCGTATCATTGCCCAGAAGAACAGCGGCAGAAAATATTGCCGTCGTGTCATTGGATATAACAAGCTTGTCATTCATGGCCACCGGCGCTGCATTTACCGCGCTGACGGTGACGTTGACGGTCGCGGTCTCGGTGACGCCGCCCGAGGTCACCGTGTAGGTGTAGCTGTCGGCGCCGTTGAAGTCGGCGTTCGGCGTGTAGGTGACCGAGTTGTCGGGATTGACGACGACCGAGCCGTTGGCGCCCTGGGTGACCGCCGTGACCGCCGGCGTGCCCTCGAAGCTGTCGTTGGCCAGCACTGCGGTGGTGATCGCCGTGTCCTCGTTGCCCGAGGCGGTGTCGTCGGCGATGTCGGCGATCGCGTTGACGGTGACGTTGACCGTGGCGGTCTCGATGACGCCGCCCGAGGTCACCGTGTAGGTGTAGCTGTCGGCGCCGTTGAAGTCGGCGTTCGGCGTGTAGGTGACCGAGTTGTCGGGATTGACGACG